>NZ_JBFRPK010000091.1:0-33813 GCF_041471965.1 Vibrio sp. 10N.261.51.A3 | reverse complement strand
GGTGTTCATGACACGCTTACTTTCTATGTAATACGTTTAGCTATTTATTACTCAGTAATTGAAATCTAGATTAGAATCCGAATCGAGCCGACATTAAGATTTGGTGGCCATATGTGCCGTTATTGCGCATATCAAGACCAACAGACAGTTGATCAGTTGAATGGAAACGAGCACCGATACCCAAAATTGAACGAGTGTCATCGTTGTCGATCAGTTGACCAAGGCGTGCGTTAACTTCAACGTTTGCCATTAACCAAGCTCTCAAGCCAATGTTGATTTCTGTTTTGATGTGGTTATCGTCATTACGTTCAATGTTGTGCAGTAACATTTGGCCAGTAACGTCAGCAAATTGATTTATTGGGCCGTTGAATCCCATACCTACCGCTGCATCCCAATCACTTTCAAATTCTGAATCGATACGAGCAACAAAGTGAGAGTTCTGAGTGAACATTGTTGTGACTTCACCACCGAAAGTACTTGGGCTAGTACCCATGCGCAGCTCGAATGTGTTGTAGTTAAAGTTGTTTGCAGACGCAGAGAATGAACACAGTGCAGCGAGTCCTAAAAGGACAGTCTTATTCGTGCAACCTAGCATGGTGACTCCATATAAATTGTATTTTGCGGCAGTATAATACAAAAAAGCCTGCAATATGCAGGCCAATTATTTGAAGTCGGTATTTTTATATTAATCGCTTATAGAATCTGGATGTGGTCCACTTCGATTTCAGGTGTCTTACCACCTTCATATTCACCGAAGATACGAACTTTTGTATCAGCGGTCAGTGGTTGTGCTAGGCGGATATCATCATCAAGTTCGATTTGAATTTCACTCTGGCCATCAGAGAAGACAAACGTGTCATTCTTAAGTTGACGAACGATCTTGCCATCCACAATTGCTTCTTGCTCTGCGAACATGCTTGTGTCGGCAAGTAGTGTCGCAACAGAAACGGTTTCAATTGGGCCAGTATAAGCAATAGCGCTTTCGTGCTTGTTGCTGTTGTGGTCACTAGCCATTGCGAAAGTAGGAGCAAGGATAATAGTAGATGCGATAGCTAATACAGTTTTTTTCATGGTGAATCCCTTAATGTTGTTTTTAGTAGAAACGTTTTTCTGAATTTGAAACGTTTCTTTTCGTTAGTACGTTTTTTGTTGAAGCGCCTGTTATCGTTCACAAGCTTCGTTTCGATGGAGCTATTAAACAACACTGGGGTTGAATCCAGAGTGAGTAACACATTCATTTTCCATTCATTTTATTGAGCATCTACTCGGCAATGACGTTAAGATGGTCGCAGAGAAATATTGCCCACAGCTATAAATTGAAAATTAAGAAATTAAGAAATTAAGGATTTAAGTACAAATGCGAGCACCATTAAGTGCCCTTATGGTTCAAGGGACAACGTCAGATGCCGGAAAAAGTGTTTTGGTGGCAGGTTTATGCCGTGTTTTGGCAAGGAAAGGAATCAAAGTGGCACCTTTTAAGCCACAAAACATGGCGTTGAACAGTGCTGTGACAAAAGATGGTGGCGAAATTGGCCGTGCTCAAGCGGTTCAGGCGCAAGCTTGTAATATAGAGCCAACCGTTCACATGAACCCTGTATTGCTAAAGCCCAACTCAGATACCGGCGCGCAAGTGATTTTGCAAGGCCGAGCGCTGAGCAACATGGAAGCGACGGGTTATCATGATTACAAGAAAGTGGCGATGGATACAGTTATCGATTCGTTTGACCGACTTTCTGAAGAATATGAAAGCGTGATGATTGAAGGTGCGGGGAGCCCAGCCGAAATCAATCTTCGTGAAAATGATATCGCTAACATGGGATTTGCTGAGAAAGCGGACATCCCTGTGCTCATCGTTGCTGATATTGACCGTGGTGGCGTTTTTGCGCATCTCTACGGGACATTAGCTCTATTGTCTGAATCTGAACAAGCTCGTGTAAAAGGCTTTGTGATAAATCGTTTTAGAGGCGATATCGCACTGCTTCAATCTGGCCTAGATTGGCTAGAGGAAAAAACCGGCAAGCCAGTCATTGGTGTTTTGCCATATCTGCATGGTTTTAACTTAGAAGCGGAAGATGCCATTACCTCTGCTCAAGAGTCTTACGGAGAAGCTAAGCTTAAGGTGGCGGTGCCAGTGCTAACCCGAATCAGCAACCATACAGACTTTGACGCGTTAAGATTGAATCCTTCGATTGATTTACGTTATGTCGGTAAAGGCGAACGTGTAAACAATGCTGATTTAATTATCTTGCCGGGTACAAAGTCGGTAAGAGCAGATTTGGATTACCTAAAAGAACAAGGCTGGGATAAAGATATTCAACGCCACCTGCGCTTAGGCGGCAAAGTGATGGGTATCTGCGGTGGCTACCAAATGTTAGGTAACATCATCCACGATCCTGATGGTGTTGAAGGCGAGCCGGGCAGTAGTGAAGGGTTAGGTTACCTTGATGCTGAAACCACGTTAACGCAACAGAAAACGTTAACTAACGTGCTTGGGACTTTAAGCCTAAATGGACAGTCGGCACCAGTAAAAGGGTATGAAATTCACGTAGGTAGGACTGATGTCAATGAAATGGCATTACCGGTTCAGTTAGAATCTGGCAGCTTTGATGGCGCGATAAATTCAGATAACTCGATATTTGGTACTTACTTGCATGGTGTATTGGATAACAGTGGTGCGCTATCACTGATTTGTGAATGGGCAGGGGCTAATGAAGTAGCATCGATTGACCACGAACAACTGAAAGAGTTGGGTATTAATAGAATCGCGGACGCCATCGAAGAGCACTTAAATCTTGACCTGCTTTGGCCTGAGTTGAAACAAACTGGTCTAGATATCAAAAGAACAACAGATAAGTGAGAGCAATGAAAAAACTAGTCACTCTTTTAGCGGTAGCGTTAACCACTTCGTTGAGTTCCACTCATGCTTTGGCTACCGAGAAACTACGTGTTTATGCGGCATCATCGATGACCAATGCGGTTAATCTGTTAGTTGAAGAGTTTGAGAAAAACCATTCTGTTGATGTTATTCCTGTCTATGCCAGCACATCTTCATTGGTGCGACAGATCGAAAGAGGTGCGCCAGCTGACATATTTATCTCGGCAAATGAAAAGTGGATGACTCATCTAGTCGATCGAAACTATGTTTCTAGTGACAATGTCACAAATCTATGTGAGAACGAGCTTGTGCTAATCTCTCCAAAGGAATATTCAATTTCATTTGATATTTCAAAAGGTGAACAGTGGTCTGAACTTCTTGATAATGAAAGACTTGCGGTTGGCAACACCATGTCGGTTCCTGCTGGTATTTACGCAAAAGAAGCGTTAGAAAACCTGGATGTATGGGACGATGTGAAGGATCGATTAGCACCAAGTAACAACGTTCGTATGGCGTTAGCCTTGGTAGAGCGTAGTGAAGCAAAACTTGGCATTGTCTACAAAACGGATGCGTTGCTTTCTAAGGAAGTAAACCTGGTATCGACGTTCCCAACAGATTTACATACACCAATACGTTACCCTGTAGCGAAGTTGAGCGATAAAGTCGTTGCAGAAGAGTTCTATACTTTCCTCAATAGCGAAAAAGCGAAAGACACCTTGAACAGTTTTGGATTTGAAGTGCGTTAAATGATGTATTTATCTGAATACGAATACCAAGCCTTAATGCTGAGTTTGAAAGTCGCTGGGTTTGCCATCTTATGGCTTATTCCGATCGGCATTGGCTTGGCGTGGTTGCTCGCTAAGAAACAATTTGTTGGTAAAAGCATTGTTGAGAGTATTGTCCATTTGCCTTTGGTACTTCCCCCTGTGGTCATTGGCTATTTACTGTTAGTGATGATGGGTAGGCAAGGTATCATCGGCTCGTGGCTCAATGATGTGTTTGGTATTGTATTCAGCTTTAGTTGGAAAGGTGCGGCACTCGCTTGCGTGGTTGTGGCGTTGCCGCTGATGGTTCGCTCTATCCGATTGAGCCTAGAAACCGTCGACAGTAAGCTTGAAGAGGCCGCTGCTACATTGGGCGCTTCACCTCTTCGTGTGTTTTTCACGATCACTTTACCCTTGATGATCCCAGGGGTCATTACCGGCACCATGCTTTCATTCGCAAGAAGCCTAGGGGAGTTTGGCGCGACCATCAGCTTCGTTTCAAATATTCCCGGTGAAACTCAAACCATTCCTTTGGCTATGTATACCTTTATTGAAACCCCTGGCGCTGAAATGGAAGCCGCGCGTTTGTGTGTCATTTCTATTGTGATAGCGCTGGGTTCATTGATGCTATCTGAGTGGCTCAACAAAAAGTCAGCACAACGCTTGGGAGGCAATGCATGAGTGCTTTGATCCTCCAATATCAACAACAACTTGGTGAAACGTTCTTTGATATCGACTTGGAATTACCAAGTAGCGGCATTACGGCAATTTTTGGTCGTTCTGGCGCGGGTAAAACCTCACTTATCAATGCAATCAGTGGCCTTAAACAGCCCGATAAAGGTCTGATCAGCGTATCTGGAACCACACTGTTCGATAGTGAAAATGGCATTAATTTGCCGACTCACAAACGCAACGTCGGTTATGTGTTCCAAGAGTCGCGATTGTTTCCACATATGAAGGTGGCAGCGAACCTTAAATACGGTATGAAAAGCGTCGATCAAGCGCACTTTGAGCAAATAGTCTCGCTGTTGTCTTTGGGTTCATTGCTTGACCGATACCCAGCTCGTTTGTCTGGCGGTGAGAAGCAACGTGTGGCGATTGGCCGCGCTTTGTTATCAAAGCCGAGCATTTTGTTGATGGATGAGCCTTTAGCGTCTCTCGACTTGCCTCGTAAGCGCGAAGTGATGCCATTTCTGGAAAACTTATCCGAAACCGTCCAAATACCGATCATCTATGTCACCCATAGCCTCAATGAAATTTTACGCTTGGCAAATCACCTTGTGATTATTGACCAAGGCAAAGTGATTTCGTCGGGTGTGACGGAAGAGGTTTGGGCATCGAGAGCCATGCAACCTTGGCAATCTTTCTCAGAGCAAAGCTCGTTGTTTGAAGCGACATTAGCGGAACACAATGACGATTATGCGCTGTCTCGCCTGATGCTAGGAAAGTCGACGTCGTTATGGGTTCAGAAAGTATCGAGTGAGCTTGGTACGACAGTGAGGCTGCAAGTTAGGGCAAATGATGTCTCTATCACGCTAGAACGGCCGAAAGGGACTTCTATACGTAACATCCTTCCTGTCACCATTAAAAGCGTAGAGACGCACCAACAAGGCACAAATAAGCAGAGTGTCGAGGTCGAGCTAGAGTTAGAGTCTGGGTGCTACCTATGGGCAACCATTACATTGTGGGCGCTGGATGAGTTAAATCTAGAAATCGGGCAGCGTGTTTTCGCTCAAATTAAAGGTGTGAGTGTTGCTCAAAGAGATATCGCGGTAACGCATTAAACCTGACAAGGTCAGTTTTTCGATATTGCCGCGATACTGCCTGTTATAGGTTCTGAAAATTCGATCTTGATTCCATGAATGGATACATGCGTCATTCTTATACGGTATAACTGCCAGTTTTGCGCCACACTATATGAGTGTTAAAGCATATGATTTGTCGAATCATATGAACATTAGCAACAAGAACATACAGACGTAACGATCGACGAAAGAAAATAGCGGATATAAAAAAGCCGCGTGTTTAAAGAAACATACGGCTTAATTCTAAGTAGTACTGTTAGCGCTTAGCCTAGTTTAGGCGACTAGCGACTTACTTAGTAAAAACTTCTTTGAAATCACGCTTCAAGATTGCATCACGACGAGCTTTCTTGATTTGTTTAACCATGTCTTTTACACAGTTGTGTAGAACTTGGTCTAGCAGTTGAGCACGGTACTCTTCTTTTTCTTCGTCAGACATGTCTTCTGGAAGTTTAAGAGTAGGGAACTCTTCCATCACGTTAACACCAGCGAAAGCTTGGCTAACTGAGATTAGAGCGTGGAACTGCTCGAAGTTGTCTAAAACATTTTGTGCGCTTGCTGGAAGACTATCCCAAGCTTCGCGTACTGCTTCTTCAGACACTTCGTGAATAGAAGTAACCATAAAGTGCATCTCTTTTGGTACGCCATCAAATTCGATAACTTGACGAAGTTCTGGTGAGATGGTGGTTAAATCGATTTCTTGTTGTTCGTTGTTTGTAGCGTCTGACATAGTATTTCTCTTTAAAAAGAAACAATGCTAAAAAGATCTGTAAAAAAGTCAATATAATATAGAGATTAGGGCATGATTTAAGCCCAAATTTGAGCTACTTTGAATATTCAACACTAGATAAAGGTGATGTGATGATAGAAAAGGGATCTTCAATGCGCATATTGCTGGTTGACGACGTTCAACTAGACAGGATGCAACTTGCTATCCGACTCAAGCAACTGGGTCATATTGTAGAAGCTGTCGGTAGCGGAAAAGAAGCCCTGAGTGTTTATTCTGATTTTGATCCTGAACTCGTGTTACTTGATATCAGCATGCCTGATATGGATGGTTTTGAAGTGGCGAATGAGGTTCGAAGCCGATTCCCAGAATGGGTTCCCATCATCTTTCTTAGTGGTCACGAAGAACCTGAGATGATCGCAAAAGCGATTGACGCTGGTGGCGATGATTACCTGATCAAGCCAGTAAACAAGGTTGTTTTGAATTCTAAGCTGATTGCGATGCAACGTATCGCGCACATGAGACGAGAGCTAAAACAAAGCACAGCCAAACTCGAAGAACTGAACATCCTTCTGCAGCAACAAGCCAACGAAGATGGCCTGACCAAATTGTATAACCGTCGATATATGGATACTAAGCTTGAAGAGAGCATAGCGTGGCACGGAAGACGTAATATATCCATGACAGTCATACTTCTAGATGTAGACTTCTTTAAGCCTTACAACGATAATTATGGTCATATTCAAGGGGATAAGTGCTTACAAGGGCTTGCTAATACCTTGAAACAGCTGTTTGTTCGTGCGGGAGAGTTTGTCGGTCGTTATGGCGGTGAAGAGTTTGTTCTGATTCTTAGCGACACAGACAGTGAAGGCGCTAAGGTACACGCGACTCGAGTTAAAGAGGCATTGCATGAGATGAACTACGCTCATGACCACTCAACGGTATCGGATAGAGTGACAGTGTCACAAGGTGTGTTGTCATTTGTACCAGAAGGTGGCGAATCTATTGCGTCTATTTACGAAAAGGTCGATCAAGCGCTTTATCAAGCGAAGCAAAGTGGTAGAAATACCTTTGTACAACGTAACATTTTGGAGCTTGCGCGTTAGTTGGCGAGCTCTTTTAGATATTTGAATTTATACTTCTAATAGCGTTTGAGCTAGGAAGTGCTTTAAGTGATAAAAGAAATGCCACATTCGAAGTCATTTTCTATGACTAACACATCTTGGACGCTTGCGGTTCCTCTATTTTTTACCGCTTTGGCGACCACTGTTAATGCCAATACGCTATCTGATCTTTTTCGAAAGGATCTAGAGCAGAGCTTTGCCACCAGTGTATTGCTCAACGACACCGATGTTTTCACTTTTGGTATCAATAACTTTGACCCCAATAAAGTGTTTAGTTTGGACAATGAAGACATCGGTTCGAATGATTCGGTAAGTCGTCGCCAAAACATCACTTCCCTGAGTTTGCCTTACACATTTGAATTACCAATTTACATCGAAGACAACCATCAAGAGGTGACGCTACGCTTGTCTGCATTGCGAATCGAGAACGATGTCGAGTACGCGGCAGCAAACAGAAACGATTTTCAAAAAGAGTCGGTAGTGTCTGGCTACGTCGAATTCGCGAATGTGTCCCAGCTAGACGAATATTGGAGCTTCAGCTCTGCAATCGGTAACCACATCTCTTACTACCGCAATGATTATGAATATCGCGCTTCGTTGCTAAAGCCTATTCAAGACCAACTGGATGGCGTATATCTCAATACTGATGCTTGGGCTTACATCATCGAGCCTAAAATCAAGCTGATGTACGAAGATAAGAATGACTGGGGAAAGTATAAATTGAGCACCAGTTGGCATTACTTTAATGGCATCGGCTGGGGCGAGGCGAATAATGGCAATGTCGGTCATCCTGAAGGGTGGTATATCGCCAATGAAGCCAAGGTTTTCTATGATCTCGTGCGTTGGGATAAGAACATCACTTCGATGTACTCGAGTATAAGACGAATTGATATTGGTGGTGACACCGTGGCATCTATGGGCACCACATCTTACTACGAGGGCAGTGTTGGTTGGTTGCTTAACCCAAACCTGTTTAATGAGTGGGTCGATAACGTGGGAATAGGTTTTACGATTAACTACGGAAGTAGCTTAAAAGGTGGCAGCTTGGTTATATTCTTCAACCAAGATTAAGCTCTTTTTTCCAGTTAAGCCCATACGGTCTCAAATCAATGAGGCTCGTTGAACTTGGAAGTGATAGTTATTGAAGCAGTTCGCTATTAATGGCTTAAGCTATTTAGATCTCTAGTACTTAATATCTTTAGCTTTTAACCATCGTTAACGGTCAATACATAATTTGTTTCGACCGGTTTCTTTCGCTTTATACAGCGCTTGGTCAGCAAGCTTCAATACCTCTTCAGGATGTCTGGTGGTTGTACTATCAGACAATCCAATACTCACCGTCACATTCACCACTTCCGATGGTTTATCGTTCTTGCCACGCTTTTTCATACCCACTTCATGATCGTCGGGGCGCTCATGGCTATTCCGAATCGTCATGTCGTAGTTTTGAACTTCGGAAATCAGAGCTTGAAGGTGCTCTTTAACTTGTTCCGAATGTTTGCCTTTGAAGATAATCGTGAACTCTTCTCCACCATAGCGATAAGCTTTAGCGCCGCCTGTGGTTTCCCTCAGAATACGCGCCACCAGTTTTAACACATCGTCGCCAATGTCATGGCCGTAGGTGTCGTTGAATTGCTTAAAGTGATCGATATCGACCATCGCCATCGAATACTTACGCCCTAAGTGCTTCATATCGACTTCTAAGGCGTGTCGACCTGGAATGTTAGTCAGTTGGTCATTAAAGGCCATATCATGACTAGCAGACATCACATAGACGATGATCAGTGTGCCTGACAGCGAGAACATGGTGCTCGAGATGTACTGAATATCGAAGAAGATGAACGTACAAGAAGAAAGCAGGATAGCGCTATAAACCACAACATCGATAGAGCGGTTATACACCAACACGAGAATGGCAGTAAGGCCAAGCAAGCAAAGGCTATACAACACCAAAACAAAAGGCAGTTTGGAGAAGTCTCTGACAATAAATAGAAGACCATCACTCCATGATTCAAAACCGCCGGCATGGAAGTGAGAGACGATCAATTGTGCCCACACCATAAACAGAACAAGAACGATGGCGTAGAGCAGCATCGACTTTGAGTTTACGCCGTTATCAGGGAAGGCATAAACAAGTAAGCAAGTGACAGGTACTAATGCCGCAAGTAACGAGAGCTCTAATAGCGTTGTGCCAGTATTGAGAGGCGTTTGTAAGCGAACTTGGATGATCAGATAAGCGACAAGCATGGTCACCGATACCATCGCCATTCGACCTTGTCTGAACGTATGGCATAGCAGAACCGCAACGCTCAATAAAATGTAAGGGAGGTTGCTAGCAAACCCTAAATTTGAGTCCGTCACGAGAATGACGTTGTCCATACCAACGAGCAAAATTGTTAACAGGACTAAAGGGAAGCAAAATCGAAACATGCTCGACGTTACAAAAGATGATGCCATTTATGTGGTGAGCCTAACTATATTGATGATCTTATTATTTAATACTATGCGTAGGATACGGTTAAACAAGCGATTGCCAAGCTTTTTGCCTAAATTAGAGCAAAAACATAGTCATAGGTCGCTATTGGTGCAATCATTTTTATATGTATTTTGAGTTGCTATTAACCTTAGAACGAACTACACAGTATATATGAGAAATTAATTAGTCGTTATAGATACTTAACAAAATCTGCTCTGCTGCTCTTACGTTGGCGCTGTCACTTAAAGGGCTTGATGATCAGTTATCATTGAGTGACCTTTTCATTAAGCGACGAAGAACTGTAATGAAGTCAGAGTAAGATTAAATAATGCCTAAGTTTCAACTATGGACAGTAAAACCTATAACTGAGTTATAGAAAGCTATTAGGAATTGCATGGTTTCAAGTGACTTTAGAAACGACTGCGACTAGAAAAACCGCTACAAATGGAGGTGTGGTATGCAAATTAGTGTTGATGTACATAACTATATGGAAACTCTGGTCGGTCATGTATTGGCTACCGAGGAATATGTGTCTAGTTATACCAACGAACAGTTGGCCGATCTCGCGTGCTTGGCTTTGGGCCAGCTAAAACCTATCTATATTCGTTTTGATATCGATTTTCTGTCAGCATTGCCAGAAGACAAATTGGTGCTCTATAAACGCAATAGTGAGATCGCGGTCAAAAATGCAGAAAGTATGATTATTGACGATCGAAGACGTGAACGTGACGACAATGTGCCTGTTATATTTAGTCAACACAATTTTGACGATGACGTAGAATTGCAATGGTATGAAAAGCCGTTGTTGAACCGTAAACAGTCATGATAGTTTAGGGTGAATACGGTCATTTAAGGAGTAAAAAAACGTGGGATTCTTTTCTAGATTATTTGGTGGCAAAGAAAAAACCGAACAAAAAGTAGAGATTGAGCCAGTCGAATATAAGGGTTTCAATATCTATCAAGATGCCATTGCAGAATCTGGTCAATACCGTGTTGCTGGGCGAATCGAGAAAGAATTCGATGGTGAAATCAAAACTCACCGTTTTATTCGTTCAGATGTTGTTTCAAACAAACAAGATGCCGATGAATTGATGCTCAAAAAATCGCAGATGTTCATCGACCAAATGGGCGACAATATATTTAGCTAACCAATTAGGGTTAGAATTGATGTTGGTCATAATTTAGAGAGCTTTCAGTGTATATGCTGAAAGCTCTTTTTAGTTTTAGGGACAAAGAACAGCTAGTAGGTTGTTAGTAAAAGGATTATTTGCAAGTGGTTTGACCTCTTGGTTCGAGACGGTCGTCATTTATCCAAATGAAGCGCTCAAACTCCATCCAAATCGTTATAAGTAATAACTTTTCCTGTTCTTTGAACAAAACGCTTGAAGTATTAGTTGTCGTTAGATACAAACGAATAAGTCATTCGTGCCAATAGTCAAGGAATAGCTATGCAAATTGGTGTACCAAGAGAAACGCTCGCTGGTGAAACGCGAGTCGCTGCTTCGCCGAAATCGGTAGAACAGCTTCTAAAATTAGGATTTGAAGTTTGTGTTGAATCACAAGCAGGTGCGTTAGCAAGTTTTGAAGATGCAGCTTATGAACAAGCTGGAGCAAAAGTTGTCACCGCAGATGAAGCTTGGAAATCCGATATTATCTTTAAAGTTAACGCTCCGATCGTTGACGAGTCTAAAAATGAAATCGATCTTCTTAAAGATGGCGCAACATTGGTCAGCTTTATTTGGCCTGCCCAAAATCCAGAATTAATGGAACAATTGTCCAGTCGTAACATCAACGTGATGGCGATGGATTCTGTACCACGAATTTCAAGAGCTCAGGCGTTAGATGCATTGAGTTCTATGGCAAACATCGCGGGTTATCGTGCTGTTGTTGAAGCGGCGCATGAGTTTGGTCGATTCTTCACGGGTCAGATTACGGCTGCGGGTAAAGTTCCGCCAGCAAAAGTACTGGTTGCAGGTGCTGGTGTTGCTGGCCTAGCGGCAATCGGCGCTGCGGGTAGCTTAGGTGCAATCGTTCGTTCATTCGATGTTCGTCCTGAAGTTAAAGAACAAGTTGAGTCGATGGGTGCTGAATTCTTGGAAGTGGATTTCAAGGAAGATACCAGTGCTGGTGACGGCTACGCAAAAGAGATGTCTGAAGCATTCAATAAGAAAGCGGAAGAGCTTTATGCAGCTCAAGCAAAAGACGTTGATATCATCATTACAACGGCGCTGATTCCAGGTCGCCCGGCTCCGAAGCTGATTACCAAAGAGATGGTAGACAGCATGAGTGCAGGTAGTGTGATTGTAGACCTTGCGGCGGCCAATGGCGGTAACTGTGAATACACGGTTGCGGATCAAGTCATTACAACGGCTAATGGTGTGAAGGTGGTTGGTTACACTGATATGGTTGGTCGACTGCCGACTCAATCATCTCAACTGTATGCAACGAACCTAGTTAACCTTCTGAAACTGCTTTGCAAAGAGAAAGATGGCAACATCAAAATCGACTTTGAAGATGTTGTTCTGCGTGGTGTTACTGTCGTTAAAGAGGGCGAGGTCACTTGGCCAGCTCCACCAATTCAAGTTTCAGCTCAACCACAACAAGCTAAGCCAAAAGCGGCCAAACCAGAGCCTAAAGTTGAAGAACCTGTTTCTCCAATTAAGAAAGTGGCGGGTATGGCGGTAGCTGTTGGTGCATTCGCTTGGGTAGCTTCGGTTGCTCCAGCTGCGTTCTTATCTCACTTTACCGTTTTTGTTCTCGCTTGTGTGGTGGGTTATTACGTAGTTTGGAATGTAAGCCATTCTCTGCATACGCCTTTGATGTCCGTGACTAACGCGATTTCAGGCATCATTGTAGTAGGTGCACTGTTACAGATCGGACAAGGAAGTGGCGTCGTCACGTTCTTATCATTTATTGCCGTATTAATTGCAAGTATCAATATCTTTGGTGGCTTTACCGTGACCAAACGTATGCTTGAAATGTTCCGTAAAGACTAAGGAGTAACAGATGTCTGAAGGATTAGTACAAGCAGCTTATATTGTTGCTGCTGTATTTTTTATTATGAGCTTGGCTGGGTTATCGAAACAGGAATCTGCGCGTGCAGGTAACTATTACGGTATCACGGGTATGGCAATCGCGTTGATCGCAACGATCTTTGGCCCTCACTCTGCTGGTATTGTGTGGATCATCATTGCTATGGTGATCGGTGGTGGTATTGGTATCCACTACGCAAGAAAAGTAGAAATGACTGAAATGCCAGAGCTGGTTGCAATTCTGCACAGCTTCGTAGGTATGGCTGCAGTACTTGTAGGTTACAACAGCTACATCGATCCACCTGCTGCTGTTTCTATCAACCCTGCAGATATTCATGCAGAGCACGTTATCCATCTAGTGGAAGTGTTCCTTGGCGTGTTTATCGGTGCGGTGACGTTCACGGGTTCTATTGTTGCGTTTGGTAAGCTTCGTGGCGTTATCTCTTCGTCTGCATTGAACATCCCTCATAAGCACAAGTGGAATCTAGCGGCTATCGTAGTTTCTACACTGCTGATGATCATGTTCGTTAAAGCAGACGGCAGCATGTTCGCACTAATGGTGATGACACTTATCGCATTCGCATTCGGTTACCACCTAGTGGCATCGATTGGCGGTGCAGATATGCCAGTAGTTGTCTCTATGCTGAACTCGTACTCTGGTTGGGCAGCAGCAGCGGCAGGTTTCATGCTTGCAAACGATCTGCTTATCGTAACTGGTGCATTGGTTGGTTCGTCGGGTGCGATTCTGTCTTACATTATGTGTAAGGCGATGAACCGCTCTTTCATCAGCGTTATTGCTGGTGGATTCGGCCAAGAAGTGGTTGTGTCTGATGGCGATGAAGAGCAAGGTGAACACCGCGAAACATCAGCTGAAGATGTGGCTGATATGCTGAAAAACTCTAAGTCAGTAATCATCACTCCTGGATACGGCATGGCAGTAGCTCAAGCACAATACCCAGTGCATGAAATCACTGAGAAGCTACGAGCGCAGGGCATTAATGTTCGATTTGGTATCCACCCAGTTGCTGGTAGGTTACCGGGTCACATGAACGTACTGCTTGCTGAAGCGAAAGTGCCTTACGATATCGTTCTAGAAATGGACGAAATCAACGATGACTTCGATGAGACAGATACTGTATTGGTAATTGGTGCGAATGACACCGTAAACCCTGCAGCACTTGAAGATCCAAACAGCCCAATTGCTGGTATGCCAGTACTTGAAGTTTGGAACGCTCAGAATGTTATCGTATTCAAGCGTTCGATGAACACAGGTTACGCCGGTGTGCAAAACCCACTGTTCTTCAAAGAGAACACGCAGATGCTGTTTGGCGATGCTAAAAAGAGTTGTCTAAGTATCTTAGAACATCTATAGAGATCACCTCTAAACAATCTGTAACAACTCGATAAGGAGCTCATTTGAGCTCCTTTTTTTATCTTACGAAAGCGACTCTATGTGTGATCTCAGTTGATACGAAGTTGACGAAGCCTGATGCAAAACTTGTCGCAATTGAGGTTTGGCTTGCCAATCAGCCTACTAGTACATATGTACAATGTGGCCGTAATATATTGGCCTTTATCTCTGTAGCTCGCCATTCTCAATGTTTCTCATGCGGTTAAAAATTTATCTTTGATAGCGAATGGTATATATTTGGTTGATCTATATGAATTTGCGTTGGTTTGTGATCATCAAAAGAACATTTACTCTTCTTATCGCTACGTTGTCTGTGTCTGCAAACGCATTTGCTGACTCTTTACCTGAGCGTATCGATAATTTCACCAAACTCTTTGATCATGAAACGGCAATCGAATCTTACGATATTCGAGTGCTACAGGCTGATTATCCAACAGGTTTGATCATGCCGTCTTCTATGCTGCCACAAACAGCAGAGTACCCGTTAAAAGACATTCAGCGCTTGTACCAGTTATCAAAAACCTGTAGTGGTAAACTGCCGTTAAGCCCTTTGATTACTGAGCCTTTAGTTTTTACTCGTGCAATGTGTAAAGGCACCAAGCTTTCTGACCGTTGGTTTAGCCGTAGTGGTTTGATTCACCCTGGCGGAGGTTCTTATGCGGCACGATACGTTGAGAAGTACCCAGAAAAATTCGACTCTCTGAAGCGCTTTATGCATATTCAAGAGCGACCAAACACCGAACACGATGAACTACTGTCTCGCTTGCAACAAATGGATAGCGAAGCAATCACCGCGCTGTTAGCGGGTGCCAGTATGTTTGTTGAGCTTGATGAGATGTGGGTAAAACGCGGCGACAGATATTACCTGTATAAAAAATCAGTCTGGAACGAAAATGCCACGCTTGCTGGGTTATCGTTTAGCTTGTCTTCAGAAGGTAAAAGCTGTTTTGTCCAGCGTGGTAATGTGTGTTGGGAAATAGAAGATCATTCAGAGCTTCTGCAAGTCGCCATGTTTATCTTGGTTATTGCCAACATCATGCTTGTCTTAGGTTGGGCGATTTACCGCTGGAACAGCAAGAAACAAGAGATGAAGAGTCGCATGCTGGTTCTTCAAATCCTAACGCACGAATTAAGAACGCCGATTGCGAGTTTGTCATTGACGGTGGAAGGGTTCAGGCGTGAGTTCGAACACTTACCAGAATCGGTATATGATGAGTTCCGTAGGCTGTGTGAAGATACACGCCGTTTAAGACAGTTGGCGGAAGCAAGTAAAGATTACCTGCAATCAGATAATCAACCGCTCGCAACAGAGTGGGTGCCAAGTGTTGAAGAGTGGCTCCAATACAAAGTTGAAGAAGACTTTGCGCCGGGGATTGAACTCCGTGTAAACAAAGATATAGCTGCAAAAGTGAACGTATATTGGTTGGGAACGTGCATCGATAACCTAATCAGAAATGCCGTGAAATACGGTGTGGCTCCAGTAATTCTAGAACTGAATACTTCTGACAAGAAGCTGACATTCAAAGTTATAGATAATGGAGACTTGTCTCGCAAAGATTGGGGGCAACTAAGAAAGCCATTCGTAAGTAAGAGTGGACTCGGTTTAGGTCTGACGATAGTGGAATCTATGGTTGGAAAAATGGGCGGTCACATGACGCTTATCGGCCCCCCAACAACATTTATTTTGGAGATACCTTGTGAAACAGACATTGCTTCTCGTTGAAGATGATAAAAATTTAGCTGACGGTTTATTAGTTAGCCTTGAGCAAGCTGGATATGAATGTTTGCATGCAGAACTGATCTCTGAAGTTGAAGGCTACTGGGAACAAGCGGATCTAGTGATTCTAGACCGTCAACTTCCTGATGGCGACTCAGTAGATTCACTTCCAGGTTGGAAGAAAAAGAAAGATATCCCAGTTATTTTGCTGACGGCTCTCGTGACAGTAAAAGACAAAGTAGCGGGCCTAGATTCAGGTGCAAACGACTACTTAACAAAGCCATTCGCAGAGGCTGAGCTATTTGCTCGAATTCGTGCTCAACTTCGCCTGCCAGATTCTGAAGAACAAGATGCATCAAAAGTTATCGCTCAGAATCTTGTTATCGATAAAGCGACACGTGAAGTGTTTTTCAATGAACAGGAAGTAACGTTAACGCGCACTGAATTTGACCTTCTACTGTTCTTGGCAAGTAACCTTGGACGTGTGTTTACACGTGATGAACTGCTTGACCATGTATGGGGTTACAACCATTTCCCAACAACACGTACGGTAGACACGCACGTTCTGCAACTAAGACAGAAACTGCCGGGTCTAGAAATTGAAACGCTGCGTGGCGTTGGTTACAAGATGAAAGCGTAATGAGAATAGTCTTACTTCCACTATTAATGTTTTCTTGCGTAGCGAATACCGCGCAAGCAACGGATTGGTTTAAGAGCAGCGATGCTCTGACTCAAGTTCATAAACATCTGCTAGATAATGATTTACCTCAGATGTTTGACTCATTAGTGGAAGTTTGGCAAATCAACTCGTCTCAATCACGAGAAGATCACCTCAATGAACTGTTCGATCAAGCATTGAACAAAGATTGTGGTAAAACTCTCACCAGAAAAACACTCCCAGATTGGATTAGTTCAGTCGTCGTTAAAAGACACATCATTCAAAGCCCTGGCCGAGATACCTTTCGTGTATCGATTAATGTTGAATCCGAAAACAACATTCAAGACATTACCTTCGAGAAGTGGGTCGATAAGATCGTTTCTTCGGACAGTGAGTTAACCAAAGACAGTGAAGTGGTTAACAACGCATCGGTGAGTCTATACCGCAAGCGTTACAATTTAGCCTCTCAACTTGAATCCGGTTTATACCGTTTAAGCGTTAAAGGTGATGGCGGAAAGTCTTGGAGCACTTGGGTTGTTTTGGGTGAAGTTGCCATGCGTCAACAAGTTCGCTGGGCATCAAAAGACACGTGGCGAATCGATAAAAAAGAACTACTCAATCCTTATTGTCCGCTCCCTAAGCTCGAAATCGGTTTGTACGATTACGTTGATGAACACTATGAACAGGTCTGGGGCAAGAGCTACGAATCTGATTATCCAATGAACCTTACTGGTGAAGAACTTCCTAATGATCGCTATGTTTTAGCGGTTTCAATGGTGCATTCACGCTGGCAAGGCGACATAGCGATAGAACAAGCACAAACTATCAGTAAAACTTATGATATTTCTAGCGAAGAAGAGTTAAAGTAATTTAAAATTGTGCCGTTAACTATGTAAGGGATCTAACAAAGATAAACGGCATGAAAAAAACTACAAAACTACTCGCAGCGTCAATTGCATTCGCCAGTCTTCCTCTTTCAGCAGCAAACTACGCCATTGAAGCGCGTGGTGATGCGATGGGTGGTGTTGGTGTTGTTTCAGCAAACTTCCTAACTGCTCCATTCTATAACCCAGCACTTGTTGCGATTTATCGTCGTAATGATGACATGGGAATGATCACGCCAAGTTTTGGCGGTAATTATAATGACCCTAATAACTTAGTTGATGATATCGATAATTTAGTTGACAGCATTGAGTCAGGTACTGTGACTGGTTCTGATCTAGATGCTCTTAATGGTGATAGCCTGAATGTTGATTTAGGTGGTGTTGTAGCATTCGCTCTACCAAATCAGTATATTGCAGCAAACGTATTTGCAAAAGCATACACTGAATCATTTGTAACCCCTGATACATCTAGTGACGCTGCTAATAGTGACTTGGTTAATGCTGAGTTAACTGCTGTTAAAGCTGTTTCTATTGGCATTATGGAAGCTGGTATATCATTAGCAAAATATCAAACGTTCATGGGACAACATTTGTCGTTTGGTATTTCTCCAAAACTCCAAAGAATCTATACGTATAACTACATTGCCTCGGCACAAAACTACGATCTAAGTGATGTTCGAGAAAACGACACCGCGGAAACTACATTTAATATTGATGCAGGTGCGCTTTGGTTTTACGGCCCATTTAGAGTGGGTTTTTCTGCAACGAATATTATAGACCGTGAGATTGAAACTAAATCCGTTAGCCAACAGCTAACAAGCAGCACAGGGGCTACAAGAACAGTAACATCGAGTCATTCTTATAACCTGGGGCCTGTCTACACTGTTGGTGCGGGGATCGTTTCTGATTACTTTACGTTGAGTGTTGATTATGATTTGAATGAAGCAGAGAAGTTTACTTCGTTCGAAGACAACGAACAGATGATTCGTGTTGGTACTGAAGTCGACCTGTTACGTCAGCTTAAGCTAAGGGGAGGGTATTACAAGAACCTGGCTTACTCTGATTCAGAAGGAACAGTGACAGCTGGTGTTGGTATCTCGCCATTGAACTTGTTTCAGCTAGATCTAAGTGCTAACTACACAAATGAAAATGCAATGGGTGCATCAATCAATTTCCTTGCTAGTTACTAACAGTCCTTATATAGTTCTGCTCATAAATAAAGGAGCAGAGCATGCTAAACGACTTACCAACCCTTTCTCACGAAGAACAACAGAAAGCTGTTGAACGAATTCAAGAAATGATGACCCAAGGCATCAGCACAGCGCAAGCTATCAAAATCGTTGCTGAGCAAATTCGTGAAGAAATGAGTAATAAAGAAGAGTAGGGCATCAGCCCTTCTTTTTTAACCCTTAGTGCACTATAACTAAATATATTACCCTCTAGTATATTATCTCGTACATACCAACTCTTTAGCTACCCTGAATTCCCGACCTATCCAAACCATTAAATTCTTTTTATTCAGTAAGTTATGTCGGAGTGATCCACTTTTCAGGCATTTCTTGGCTTTGGGTTGTAATTAAATTACAGTAAGTTCTGAAAGTGGAACAATCGCCATTTTAGGTGTCAGTATTTGTGTCACCGTACCTAAGTGGCTAAATATATGGTGTTTTTACGGCTAGTGACGTTGTGACTTGTATTTTGAACGAATGAGAATCCATGAATGTTCAGAAGCAGACAAATGATGATTTCATCGAAGAACAGAGTGAGACAATCCACAGCGGTAATGTTCAAAACCGATATCGCGAATGGCTTACCACCGCTTAGAGCAAGCTTCGTTGCCACATATGTGCTTTACAGAATAAGTATTTAAAAAGCTTACGAGGCGTAAGGTGTTGTGTAGAAGTCGATTAAGGAATGCGGCGCGTATCAATTTGAGAATGCTAAATTGATGTGTTTTCTATTGGGGAATGATAAGTCTAAGCGATAGAACTTGTTAGAAATAGGGTCGCTTTGAGCGCTGTAGTTGTCGCCGTGGTTACGTATGTAGAATCGAAACCTTGGCTACTCCCTTGACCTTCATATTCTATATTGATGGTGACCGAATCGAACGTTGAGAGATCGAGCCCTTTATTTTGGGTCGATATAACGAACTCAATTTCACAGAAGGGTAAGCTATAGGTTTGTTCAAAGTCACACTGTAACTCAATTCCATCTTCTGATTTATGTAATGAGCCTACGGTGCCACCATCGTGGTCTCTGTCCGTATTTACGCGCGTAGGCTATCTGTCAGGTGTGATGATGTAGTTCTTATCCATGAGCGTATTAAAAGAGATCAACGACACTAGCGTGATTGCTAGGCAAAAATACGCGCCCAGCGACAGATATATGCCTAAATAGCGTTGTTTTTGTTCGGTATTTATACGAAAGGTAACGTTTTTAAGGGGATAATAATTTAACTGTGTAAATATACAGTTGTTATTTGGGTTCTTTATTTTGTGTTCCATAGGACCAAGCTTTACCTGTACAGCTAGCTACAGTGTCACTTTACTTATTGATTACATGTGTCGATAAACATTATAAGCTTTCTAATCAAACCGTGATTATGGATCTCCCAAGTATCGGTGTTGTGTACCAGCAATAAGTGTAATGAATCTATGCAAACTGAACACAAAGTACTAGCTCTAGAGAGAATCGTTAAGAAGGTTTGAAAAATGTGTGTGCGAATCTACGTAAGACAGACGAACTTTATTAGCTGATGGATTTGAACGAAAGCTCAGCATGTGCAGTTGATAAAAAACATTGGTCGCGTGTGTGAAATCTGAAAAAGAAACAACAGCAATGCTCACAAGAATCACACACAACGCGGAGGTTCGTTAGTGCAAACAGAGAAGTGGCAAGATAAGTTAAATCAGATGGACAAAGTTTCTCGTCAATTAGATTTGCTGAATGAAGGTTGGATTGTGTAGATGTTGGCCGCACATATAATTATTTGATTTCAAATGCGCTAAGAAAACCCTGAACGGCGTAAGAAGCGTGAGAGTCAGTTGGAACAAGGGTTTTAAGGACAAACGATGAGAATATTACCTTTAGAATCAACTACACGCATTATTAACTGCGTATTATGTACGTTATGTTAAATTTGAATTGAGTGTGATTACGTACACGTAATTTTTCTTGCCCATAAAATTCAGTAACTTAGATTTCCATACCTCACTGTTGACACAGCGAAATCTTTGAGCATATGATTGTACATACAGTAAAATCTCTTAGAGGAATTTTGTTCATGTACAAGGTCGAAAAATGTGGTGACGAGTTTTGGTGCATCCTCGACGTGCAAACCACTATGCCAACGCTACTTTCGTTTCGTTGGTTAGAGTCCCAACTAATAAAAAAAAATAAACTTGGAACCCAAAAATCTTACATGGACTCAGTCAAATTGTTCTATGACTTTTGGTTGCAGAAACGTGGCGTATCTCTGGATTACTCTTTCTATCGTTCAGATTATCAAGACGTAGAAGCGTTGATTGTTGAGCTGGATACATTCTGGGACTTCCTGATCGCTGATAAGCAGATCACCAATGTCGCTACACTGCCATCTTCTCTTACCACAACAGAAGAAACCAACAGGAAAAAACGCACTGCTGCTAAGCACTGCATGGTTGTGTGCAACTTCATTAAGTTCTTAAGTTCAACCTACTTAACGACATCTTATATAGATGAGGATCGCAATACCCTTCGCAGGTTGAGAGCAGAGACTGTGGAAAGATTGAATGAGGCTCGTGAAAAGTTCATTAAATTCAGTAAATCTGCCGCAAGAGTTACCGCCAATTTCGATGATTTGAAGAGTTTGACGGAAGAACAATACGAAGACTTTTTCAAGGTGCTTAAGCCAGATGTGATGAAGCCTGTAAAGAACAAGAAAACGGGCGCGATTGAATGGGAGTTGATCGAAACAAATAAATTCAACCCGATTGTCTCCTATGAAGTTCAGATGCGAAATTACCTGTTAACAAGTTTACTGGTTAAATATGGATTGCGCATTGGTGAGTCCCTGCTCCTTCGAAAGAACTCGTTTAAAAAGTCACGAACCGTCGAGAACAGTTGGATAATGAGTGTTAGGAATCTATCCGATGATGCATTAGATGATTCTGCCATTGAAGATGAACGTAATAACAAGCCCCAGATTAAGACAAAGTTCAGTAACCGACTTATACACATTAGTGCTAATGACTACAAAAACTTAATGGCCTATTACAACTTTATTAGGACGCCAGACGCAAAACATGACTTTATCTTTTCATCAAGCATCAGTCCCTTTAAGCCATCTAGTTACTCGACTGTGATGACTCAGTTCAAAGATGTCACAGAATCGTTTAAGGGTCACTTCCCTGACCACTTCGACACTGAGTATGCTGAATCAATAACAAAAAGCATCTCCCCTCACTGGCTCAGACATACATGGGCTTTCGGTACGATGGAGAACCTATATCACAAGCTTAAGGAAGAGTTCACAGAGGCTGGAGCGGTCAATATCAAAGGCATAATGGCTGAAGTGAGAGATCAACTTCGACTGCTTGGTGGGTGGTCTGACAAATCAACTATGCCCTCGAAATATGCCAAACGTTTTGAGTTACGCAATGCCAATGAAACGCTAATGCGTGTTTACAACAGTCCTAAATCTGAACTCGGTCTTTATGACTTTGACGAAGAACTCCCATGGTAGAGCCAATACAAACAAATCTTCTTGTAGGAAGCCACAATGAGTAATGTAAAACATCTGCACCAAACGAGCAGCCCCAGCCTCGCCCCAATCTTGACGACAGAGCAAGTAGGTTTTATTAATAACGACCTAAATTTGCCTACTGTGATGTCAATCGACATCGCGGCTCAAGATGACACGCGTTACATTAAAACCGAAAGCAACCGTTGGGAGTTTACCCGACTTGGACGAATCCATGTGCTTAGGTTTGACCTATCTCCTGAATTGAACAAGCTGCTGAAATTATTGGTAATAAAATACGCCTCTGGACACCTAGCACCGCTAACGCAAGAAGGTTTTAGACATATAAAGAATGCTATAAGTTCTTTGGAAAGTTTGTCTTTCAGCTCCGTCTACAAATGGCTTGAAGTGTGTTCTGCCGCTGAAAGGAATAGTGGATATTTTGAAGTTAAGTCAGTGACACGATATCTGATCAGAATGGGCTTTCCTGAATTTGACATCGATGATCTAGAGACACTGATTCATTTACCTGTTCCATCAACCAGCGATCCGTCTCTTCTTTATCAAGACGTTGAAGCGTCCTTCCCGACACACCTCAAAAACCTGATAGTCAATCGCTTGGTTGAGTTCGGCTCACCTGAGGGGCTTTCATCTCTTGGTGATAAGCAACTGAAGGACTTATCTATTCTCGCTATTTCTTATTCAGTTGGCTGCCGTCCCCAACAGTTTGCAAAGTTGCTTGGTCGCTCTGTAAAACTTCATGCAATGAATCGTAAAACTGGCTTAAAGCGGTATTTACTTGCGCTTCCATTGGTTAAGCAAAGTGCAGTGACGGACTCAACTACCCCAGTCGCGTTGAGTGGTGAAATTGGGCGTATTATTGATGAATACAAGAAGCGGTTTGGCATTGAAGATGGGGATACTTTGTATCCCTATAACGGTGATAAGAAGCAGTCGTTGTCCAAACAGATGCATTTATCTCTCAACGATGCACTTCTGTTTATCCAACCTAGAGATGTGCTGATAGCAATAGCAAGTCGGCGGATGGATAGACCTGAATACTCACTCTACGACTTTCGGCACAATATTGGGCATAGCATGGCAATGCTTAATGCGTCAGCCGAAGAAATCGCAATGGTGCTTGGTCATGCTAGTCATGTTGCCGCTAGACATTACATTCAAGCAACCCCTGAACTAGCCCTATTAAAACACAAAGCGCTTGGTCAGAATCCTGTCTGGAAAGGCATGGTTGGACTGTTGTTGACTGGCTATTCGGTGGATGAGGCTCAGTGGAAAGGACGCTTCGTTTCTGGAATCGTTCGCGGCAAGTTTATAAAGCGCGTTGGAGGGTGCGAAAGACACAAAAAGCAGTGTCACCTTCAGAAAGTACGTAGCTGCTATGGATGCTTTTACTTCAGACCGTTCAGGGATATCAGAAAACATCGAGAAGTGCTAAATGTCATGAAGGAAGAGTTAATTGATTTGGTTGATGTATCACAGGAAGGTCAAGGTGTACTCAACCCTCTCATTGAGACAGCAACACAGACTAAAAACGAAGTAGAAATGGTGATCAACCGTCTTGAAGGTGGCTTTCTATGAAACAGAACTACGAACAATTAACCAACTTTATCTCGCTGAATAGGTCTTTCTTCGAGGATGCGCTACTACCTGAAATTAACCAAGGTAGTAAAAAATATAATTGGGAATCGAATGAATGGACTTTTGGTGGGGTTTCCTTTGGCATATTTGCGACCACAAAAGGCCATGTGAATTTTGGTCATGCCAAAACCAATTCAATGAAAGGCATGTTTAAGAGTGACGAAAAAAAATTAGGCACAATTGAAATCAACTCCACTTTTTCTGAGTTCATCAAGGCTTACTGTGTGTCACTGTTCAGAGATAAAAAAGCCTCTGGGTCGGTTGTTGTAGACACGCATTTACTTTTCAAACGCATTTATGTACGTATGTTAATGAGTGGTATTGAGCCTCACCCAGTAAATATAAACTCAGAGAACCTCCAAGAAGCAGTTGACCTTTGCGCTCAATCCAGAACAGGAAAATCAGCCAAATCAAACGCATCTAATGACTACATTCTGGCAAACCGAATTGCCACGGAATTAAACTATATAGGTATCACTCAAACTGAACTAGAGGTTGAGACAAAACAAACGAGCGTTGGTACAAACTACACTGAGCAAGTTAAGGGTGAACAAATAACCGATGACGATGATAATGATGATAAAAAACGAAAAGAAAAAGGAAAAAACCTGTCAATTCAGACATTTTTAAATGTCGTTGCTCTCCGTTCTTTGGTTCAACACGATGGAGAAAAAATCGTCCTGAACTGCGTGTTGCTGCTGATGATAACAGGCTTTCGACATATGGAGGCAGCAACCGTTCGATATGATAGGTTTAAAGTTGTTGAAATTAGCGATCCCGACACGAAGGATGCGATGGAGAAACGTGGTCTACCAACCTATTTTGTGGGTCTTCAATATGGCGGCGAAAAAAACGCAGGTATTCGGACACATTGGTTTGAGCCATTGGCAGTTGATTTACTCGATGAGATTGTGGTCGATACGATATGTCTCACAGAGAAACTTCGCCATCAAGTGGAGCACTTGAGAGCTATTGAGTTTGAATCTCTTCTTCCTTACACATGGGGCGGAAATGTTAACAGCGACGTTATTGAGCTACACCCGAAAGTCGCAAACCTCGATTTAGTTTTGGATGATGTTTATGAGTCCTATTCGAAAACCGCTGTCAACGGTACTCGCAGCGCAGCGCGGGACTTCACTAGTAAAAAGTTGGCGGGAGCTGGAATAACGCCTCACTCAGAAACCGATACTGGGAAAAATAGTAAAGAGAAGCTTTACAACTTTAGTGATATAGACTCGTTTATCAAGTCAAATTTGGAATCTACGAAAGGAACTTCGTCTGATTTAATTTGGCGATATACAGATTCAGACACTAAAAAAGTAATTAGTATTCCTTATGAGAAGTTGCTATTTATCTTTCCTTTGGGGAGTGTAAACCTTACTCGAAAAGGTGCTCTAAAAGTCATCCCTCAAGTATTTGACAAAGATGTGATCAGCAAATTTTTGGGATATGGTGTTGATGGCAACCGTGAGCGCAGTGTCTTTGCGAAATATGGTTTGACTGATGAGAATGGTGACATCGACATGATGTACTCTCACTGCCCAAGGCATGGGATCAACACATTTTATGCATTGGCCGATGTGTCTGACCATCTTCAAGCCATGTTCATGGGACGTCGCGATATCAAGCACAATAAGAGCTATCAGCACCTGAGCTTTGAAGACCGAGCCATCTCTACAGAGTTGGTATCGTTTGGTAATGCCAAGCAATTTGCGGCTGAGGGAAAAGCATTAGAAACGGTGAAGGAAGAAGCTTCCATCAAAATCAATCCAAGCCTCGAAACCTCTAATGCATTCGCTCAAGCATTAGGCACACAGACTACAAGCAAAGATAAAACCTCATTCATTGTCGATTTGTCTAGCAACAGCTCAAGCGATGTCTTCGCTGAGTTTGATGAGTTGTTCGACTTGATCGATGAAGAAGAAATGGATGACAAGTCATCACTCGCAAAGAAAGAGGCTGACGTTCGCCCACATTCAGATCTGCATGAAATGAACCTTGGGAGCTGTATGCGCAAACTTTCAACGTTCTCATGTCCTTTTAACATGAAATGCCAAGATGGCTCACCATGTGCTTACTTTACTCTCACTGGAAGATCTGATGAGGATTACAAAATTAGGCAATTAGGTGAGCGAATTACCTCTCAAATTTCCGTCATCAATCAGATGGAGTTAACTGGTGAGCTATCTGTCGAGGAGTGTGAAGAGATACTTGGAGAGCTTCACTCTCGCCAAGAAAATATCGTATATCATGAGAGCCAATCTGACTCTCTAAACAACGAAAAGACAACGATAAATTTGGTGGAACTGGATGAAAACCGTAAACCGAAGATGCTCTCAGAGATATTTGCGGTTGCTCAGCGTGAAATAAAAGCAATGAAGGCACTGGAGTCCAAACGTAAAAAAGAACTCCTCGCTACCCCTATCTCAGAAGATAGCGATTAATTTCAATGGCTGCTCAAGGCAAATCGTTGACGCCTAGCGAATAGTGAGCTGTGCGAGCGCAATGAGTGGCTCAACTATTTTCCTTGAACAGCAACCCAAGAAAACAAACTAGTAAGGGGTATTGATTACACAGAGTGTCATCAATACCATACCAGACCATTCGGAGTCGAATATGAGTGAAAAGCTCAAAGGTAAAGCGCTTGATACTAGAATCGAGCATGAGCTGATAGATATGCTAAATGAGGGCTACGAGCGCTCTCCAATAACTCAAGCAAACCTCTACAGAAGGCTTAAAGACAAGGATCTAATAAGCAGTAAAGCCACTTTGACCAGTCGTAAGGACTTAATAGAAGCGTTCGCCAAAGAGCAGGTAGATTCATTGCAGGGAACGTTCGGTGAGAGTGTCAAAACTTCACGCTCTATGAGTAGAAAAGAACTGGAGACTGCTAATGCTAACCTCACTGAACAAGTCAAAGAGTCTAGACGCATGGTTCAACAAAACACGACCAACATCCTTAGCATGATCAAAGTCATTCGTGCGCAAACCACAGTCAAGAATATAGAGCGATGTTTGTCACCTTATCTCATAAGAGAGTTACATCAACTGAATGTAGAGGATGAATCCAATGACGATGAGTAACTTAGACAAATTCCATGCTTGGACTGCCTCTGTTTCTGAAATGACACTTAAACAGATGATTTATGGTGGGAACCTCAATAAATCAGAGATTTGCCTTCAATGTGAAATGGGTGCAAGTGCGTTTAAAGCACCCCACAAGAACAAGGCCGCAAAAGATTTGTGTGACGCTCTAGAGGGTTTCGAGGAGCAACTTAGGCTTCAAGGAATTTTACCCAATGAAGCCGAAAAACCTACTGGTTCTAAATCTTTAACGGTTAAGAAGAAAGAGACCAAGGATGCCCCTTTAATGCAAGAAAACAGTTGGTTACGAGCTAAGGTCGCCAAATTGGAGTCAGATAACCGTAAGCTAGAAGCTGAACTCAAAACACTTAAAGAACTGCGTGAAACAGTGGCAAAATTGGGGTTATCAAATGCGAGATGGACAGAATGACGCTCAAGTAATGAGCAAAATCAGCACGCATATACGTGTTACCCAAGTCTACAACTTGGAAGAATCCATGCTTCACTTTAGAGGCATGAACATAAGGAAAGAACTTCCCTATGCCGACAAGTCCAAGACCTATTTCATTGAAGTTAAAGTGCCTGCTTCGAAATGCAACACCTTACCCGTTATAGGACAGGTATGGAAAATCACTGGCTCACCTTCACGTGATTCCGTTGTCGAAAAAGGATGGAAAAAAGAGCGTTACACGTTCAAAAACCCAAATTACTCTGAAATGACGCTCTCTCTAATTGGTAATGAGATAAAATATTTCATTGGCAAAAACAAAGCGTTCAAAGGTATTGGACAAGTGACGTCTACAGAACTGTTTAATGAGTTCCCAGACCTTTTTGATATGCTCAACAGTAATGAACTCGGTAAAGTTGAGTGCCATCCTAAGTTTTCTAAGCACGTACCTTCTCTAAAAGAAGGTTGGAAGATATACGAAAACTTGAAGTACGCTTCTTTTTTCATTGAGCATGAGATACCCCATTCAGTACAGCAAGCTCTATTTGGACACCTATCAAACGACACTGTCCAAGGCATAAAGCAGAATCCATACATATTACAGACGTTTGGTATGGCTTTTGACAAGGTCGATTCGATAGCTAGAAAGAAATTTAACGTATCTATTAATGATCCTCGGCGACTCATTGCTTTAGTAGAGAACGCTATGAGTCATTTTATCAAGCAGGGCCACACCTATGCTACGTATGACCAAATATTCACTCAACTGGGTCACAATCAAGAGGCACTCGTAGCACTTCAAGAGAGCCAATCTAACTGGGGTATTATCTATGACGAAGTCACTGACACCGTTCACTCTGTGCCACTCTACATCATGGAAAGCACGGTAGCTAAGCGTATATTGCACCTAGCTAATACAGTTATAGAGCCAAGCGAAGACATAGATGACCAAGTCGCAATAGCCAAGGCCAAACTCGGGTTTTCACTTGAGGAGAAGCAATCTCAAGCAGTCATGAAAGCTGCCAACAACGCTTTTTCTGTCATATGCGGGGGTGCGGGTACTGGCAAAACAACGGTCTTAAGAGTGATTGTTGAAGCTTACGTTGGTTTGGGCTTTCAGGTTTTCCCAATGGCATTGAGCGGCAGAGCCTCTATGAAGTTGTTTGAATCGATAGACCATCCCACGTTAACCATTGCGAAGTTCTTATTACACGCAAGAGAATACATTGACCTAGAGAAGCAGCAGCTCATTATCGTAGACGAAGCTTCAATGGTCGATATCGCTATGATGTATGACATTGTAACTAAAGTTCCATCCGATGCTCAAATCCTACTAGTTGGTGATGACGGGCAGATCGCACCAATAGATGCAGGTTTGGTGCTCAGTGAAGTTATAGAGGCGCTGCCTTATTACACTACAAGGCTCGATGTGGTTAAGCGTCAAGATGAGGTGACAGGGATACCTGAATACAGTTCAGCTATCCGTGCTAAGAAAGTGCCGAAGCTCCTTACTTATAAAGCCATAACATTCAAAGAAACAAGCCCAAGAATCATCCCCAAAGTATGCGTTCAATACATGTCAGATGGGGTGCAGGTGATTTGCGCTACAAAACGAATGGCTGATGCTATCAACCTTGCCGTGCAAAGTGCTGTCAACAGCAACCCATTCATCCAATGGGGAGGCAGTGAGACATATTTTAAGGTCAACGATCCAATAATTTTCACCAAAAATGATCAAGAACTAGGTGTTCAGAACGGTACTATAGGCAAAATCATCAAGTATGACGCCGACAATGAGACCATTTATGTCGATAAAGGGGGGGATGGTGAAGATTCAAATATCGTTTGCTGTGACCATTTCTACGATATGGATCTTGCTTATGCTATAACACTTCACAAGGCTCAAGGGTCTCAATATCATACAGCAGTGGTAATAGTAGAAGACAACGCATGGCTCGTTGATAACAGTTGGATATATACGGCTGTAACACGTGCTACCGACAAGTTGGTCATTCTAGGCAGAGAGAAAACGATGGTTGAAGCGATTTCAAGGCCGTCTTCGTCGGAAAAAAGGCAAACTTACCTCACAAGTTTGATAGAAGTTTTGTGTGAACAAGAGCGTGATAGTACCTGAGTATGATGTGTGAATTAATTAAAATTCTTCTGTTCACAGCGTGCTGTTAACTCATAAGTGTAACAATAGCGTTAAACCCATTCTGATCCATAAAGCAGCTCAGGTTTGAAGGTCTTCACCAAACAACAACGTACTGGTTGACTAACATTTTCTAAATCAAGTATCGTAGGATATACAATTGATTTTATAGCTTTTTTAGCTCTTATTAGGTTTAAGCATGCTCAAAACATACACCTTACTCACTATGGCTTTGCTCTTCTCTTCGATGGTGCTTGCTAAGTCTGCTTCTACTAGTGATTTCAAGGCTTATTTAAAGAACCCTGATTTGATGAAGCCAAATAGCGTTACATACTTCACAGATACACTGTTATTAAGTAACTCAGCAAGTTTGAACTTCGAAGCGACACGAAATGAAACTGGGAAAATTTTCTGGGTGTTGAAAACAGAATATGCAGGTAAGGATTGGATTTTTGTTGATAGATTGAGCTTCAATATTGATGGTGAAGTCTATCAATTTGATAGCACTCACGATCAGCGAGAGGTTTTAGGAGCAGGGAAAGTGCGAGTCTGGGAGCGTAACCTGTTTATAACGTCTCCTGAATTCATGACAAAACTAGCAAATGCTAGCGATGTGACCACTAGAGTTTCAGGTTCTAATTACTATGTCGAAGATAACATCAAGAATGAATTGTGGAAAGTAAAATGGTTCGTTATACATGCAAGTAATATGTTAACTAAACCAACAGATTTGTGGTGTAAAGAAACTGGAGCACCACACTCGTTCTGTGAGTGAATGTTATTCAGGTTTAACGGTTCGGTTGGTCAGCTTTCCTGTCCATCCAATATCGTTATATGAACAATTTTGGGGATTACCTTATGTCTGATAAAGAGATCAGTGTTACAAAAGATGGTTTCGTTCTTAAGGGGGACGTGGTTGACGCAATTACAGTACCTATAGCCACCATATGTCGAACCGCAGATAGCATTTTACGAGTCGGCGAGAATTTAGTGGGTTTGCCTGCGGATTACTTAGAAAATAAGCTAGTTACTTTTCGAACCACTTTCTCTGAAGGGTATAAAAAAATTCCAAAAAATCGCCGTATAGAACCGAGCCTAAGAACTGGTTGCATTGTCTTAAAAAATGTATCTTACGCGGCTGAAGAACAAGACATTCAAAAGCTATTTGGACAGCTTCTTGTTTCCGCATCTGATAGTGAACTAGCAGATTTTATCCACCCGAGTTACGCGTCTGTGATTAATGATATGTCAGCAATTGATGCTCATGTTCTCGACTGTGTTTTTGGGGGTAAAGTAGAGAAAAAACCTAATACAAGTGAAGATAATATTCAAAAATCACTATCTAATTTGACCCGCCTTGGGCTTATTGAATTCCGAGAAAAAAATTCTGCGAAAAACCCCAATGATTATTGGGTTAGGTCTTTGACACTATATGGAGAAGACTTCATCAAAGTTGTATTGCAAACAGAAGACTAACAGATCGCAGTCGAGCTTAAATCATAGCAAAATACTTTGCTGTTAATTAAATAGAAGGGAAAACATGTTAAAAAAAATAGCGGCTATAACGTTAATGCTAATGCTTGTGGGGTGTGCTGCTACTTCTGATGGCGGTGGCGGGACTACTTTAACTGGAGAGTTATCTTCTAGGACGATTGTTATTGGAGATGCCCAATACAAGTGGGAGACTACTGAAAGAGGCATTATAACAGAGTTCAAATATGAGTCTGAAAGTAGGCTTCAAGCTGAAGAGAATGAGCTGGCTAAAGTTGAAGTGAGAGACCCAAACATTGTTGTAGCAAAGAACGGTAGATTTATAGTTACTATTTATGGTTCAGCCATCAGCTCAGTATCAAATGGCAACGCTAAGGCTTTTTTAGTTCAAAACGGCAAAAAAATCATTACTCGGAGTGTTAGTGGAGTTGCTAACATGCCTGACTCTAATGGTCAGTGGTGGAATCTAGTTTTGATCCCTTTAGATAGCATAGATATTAATGAAGAGTTTGAACTGCGAGTGATGTATTCATTTGATAGTAAATATTCAAACTTTACGTTCACGCCGTTATAAGTAAACTTGCTTAAACGAGCGAGAAAATGTACATGTACATGCTAGGTGTTTTTTGGTTAATTTACCATAAAATACTGGTTGTACATGTACTAAACCTAAAGGATAGCTTCAAGAATTAGGCTCTAACGCGTTGATTTATTTGAATTTAAATCAAGGCAACCAACCATGTACAGGGTTAACTTCGTAGATTTGTTAAATTGATTTTGATGTTTATAAGGCAGGTATCTTTGTGTGATGCCCTGCCTTTGTATTGTGCCGATATTCTCTAATTTATACTGTGTATTTAACCAAACTGGCTATTTACCATAAAATACCTAATAACCAGTGATAATAATCTTCGATTTTAACCCTGGTATTAGTTAGAGATTAACCGCCAGCAAATTTAACTTTGTAGCCTTTCTTTTCAAGGTGCGCTTTGATCTTGTCGCGCGCGTCACCTTGAATTTCGATGTTGCCATCTTTTACTGAGCCACCGCAGCCGCAAACTTTCTTGAGTTCTGCTGCCATTAGTTTTAATGGTGCGTCATCTAGGTCTAAGCCAGTTACGACAGAAACGCCTTTGCCTTTACGGCCTTTGGTTTCTTTTTGGATTCGAACAATACCATCGCCTTTAGGACGTTGGACTTTCTCTTCTTCAGGCTTAATGCGACCTGTTTCTGTTGAATATACTAGGCTCATAATTTACTTCTTTTGTTGCTCTGCTTTTTGTTTTGCGAGTAAGTAAGCTTCTATATGGCGTTGGATTGCAACCTTGCCGCCTTTGATTAAGCGACCGTTAAACATGCAATACCACGCATTAGGCTCACCGGTGTCATTCTTGATTTGGTAGCCGTTGAAGTTTTCAGTCGAGCCACCAGTTCCTCTCGACTTATTTAATGATATGAATTCTTTTGGATCAATAATAGATGCGGTATCAATCCACCAATCAATACTCTTTTTCACGGCAGCTAGGTTGCCCTGAATAACGTTGTTTTTTAACTTAGCACGCCAAACTGTGTTGTTAGCATCTATCGATTGAAGATGGACGCTTCGGTAAATTGAATTAGCCATATCTATTAATCATCTTTCTGTTTTCACTGCATTAATCATAAGTATACTAATAATGATATCAAGCATAATATGGTAAAAACACCTGTCGAGGTATGGTAATTTGAGAAAAAAAGTCCCTATTTTAACTGACTCTGTGATAATTAATTCATTTGTTGAAAAATTAAACAGCAACGCGACAATAGAAATTATAGATGAGTTGACAGGATTTCAATACTCTCGCAATTCACTGTTGGGCATTTACAGTGATTGGAATCGCTATCATGCGTTCTGTACCAAACATCGTATTAACACACTTCCCGCATCTATAACCGCTGTTCGTCGTTTTCTTGAAACGGAGTCTAACGATAGAAAATACGCATCGCTAAAACGTTACACTGCAACGCTTAGCATGTTACATACTGTGTTGAGCTTTGCTAACCCGATCAAGCACAGGCAAGTTCGCTTTACCCTACTCCACTTACAATCTCAAATGGCCGGTGACGCTAAACAAACCAATGCTATGACATCTGTGCATCTCACTGATTTGAATACGTTACTCTCCCATGAGAAAGCAAACCTGAAAGAGATCAGAGACATTGCTATTTATAACGTGATGTTCGAGTGTGCTTTAAAGCGCTCAGAGCTTAAGTTGTTATCGATGAGTGATGTTGAGTACGTTGAAGATCATTACCAAGTAACAGTCAAAGATTCGGCTTATCAGTTGTCACAAATAGCCAGTGTTGCACTTCAACGTTGGCTTTCGTTTACTGGTATACAAGATGACTTGCCAGTATTTCGTGCGATAGACAAGCATGAGAATATTGGTTTGCAGCCTTTAGATGATTCGTCCATCTATAGGATATTGAGAAGAGCTAGCGACTTACTTCAACTGCCAGAAAATCACCATTTCTCTGGAAATTCGATTCGTGTTGGTGCTGCACAAGAGTTGTCGAAACAAGGTCTTAAGGTGAGAGAGATTCAGGACTTTGGTCGTTGGCTTAGCCCGGCAATGCCAGCTCAATATGTCGGTTTCACGGGAACGGCTGATAGTGAGAAGATGAAGTTTAAGGCGTTAATACCTTGGCAATGACGGGTCGCAGATTACTTGGATATTACTATTTTGATATAAGTTATGGTTAAAACGATATTTGTAAAAACGGTTAGCGTTAAAATCGAGTAGGAGGAG
>NZ_JBFRPK010000090.1:0-403 GCF_041471965.1 Vibrio sp. 10N.261.51.A3 | reverse complement strand
TTAGTAGAAAAAGTCGCCGTTAGTTTTTGTGACAACATCGAAATAAGACCACTATTAGAGAGTGGGATCTCTTATCGAATCATTACCTTAGGAAAAAATGAGAAAGTAGAAAGCCTTAACGTCATTTCTCTAGCTAAGTGCTCTAATTGAATGCTTAGCAGTCGAATGGATAAAAGCCAATACGAGTTGTTCAATGTACTCAATGACACTATTTTATTGAGGTTTGACCGCCTTACGCCTTGGGAAAAAAACTTTATCACAGAGTTACACCATAAGGTCGTAACTAGACAACTCATTTCAATTAAACAAAAACAGCTTGCTTTAAAAATTTCAATGAAAGCCTATAAATCAAAGAAGAAAAACGCGCGTTCCAACGTTTAATTTAAGCTTGTGTATACCTAAT
>NZ_JBFRPK010000089.1:0-3450 GCF_041471965.1 Vibrio sp. 10N.261.51.A3 | reverse complement strand
ACGGCGACTTTTTCTACTAAGCGGTCCATATTCAAAGTTTTCTTTTTTACGAAAACAAGAGTGACACTATCGCCCTCTGACTGTGCATTTACGAGTGTGATTGAGCCTAACTCTTGTGGAAGTTGGCTTGAAATAACTGTCGCTCTATAATCGGCAAGTCCATTAGATTTTATTGGGCTTATCTGACAACCGTTAAGCATGACACTGACGAAGAGAATTACAGTTGTTCGTAGCATTATGCGCTCCTTCTTCCTTTAGGTGCCTTAAAATATTTATGGGTATAACGTGAAGATATAGAAGATAAGAGCGCACTGTAATCTAAACTGAATGTGACTTTTTCCCCTACAAATAGTGGTTTCTGTGAGGATTCAAGGACAAGATGATCACTGGTTGAAGACATGATCTTAATCCCATTCGGAGCCTTAAGCCCGCTGACACAAACATCTTGGCGGCCTAATGCTAGAATAGCTTGTGAGACCTCCCCTCTATCTTGAAGGTTTTCTTTTTCACCAAAAGCATTTAACCCCCGACTCCCCCAAGGCAAAGTCGGTTTAGTCTTGGATTCAATCACTTCAGCGGTCAAAGAAACCGCATCCGTATGTAAGCCTTTGATATTTTCGTGCTCTAAAGGCTCACAGCCTAAAAAAATTGCTTCTCCTATACGAAGGTTATTGACTCGAGTTAAGCCTGTTCTCTGAAGAGCCCAGTTAACTGAAGCAGAATTACCCCCTGAAATAATTTCTAGACTGACCCCAAATGTAGCTTCAATTCCATCGGCAAGCTCAGAAAGAATACTCATATTTTGATCATCTGGAGCGACACCATACCGACAGGCTAAATTCGTACCAATTCCTTTTATCGTGATGTTTGGTAAAGAAATAATCTCTCGGATAAAATCAATCACGCGATTTGGCATCACACCTTCTCTGAGATCGCCAAGCTCAACCATAATAATGATACCGTGACAGCAATTTTGTTGTTCCGCTGCATGTGAAAGCCTCTGAATCACTTCAACTTCAGAGTTTAAACTCATATCACTGTATTTTATTACGCTTGCCACTTGACTGAGCATGGGTGTACGTATCAGCATTTTAGGGATAGCAATGCCAATTTCAGTCATCTTTTGAAGATTTTCGATTCTTGAATCGGCTAACATTGTTGCGCCAGCATCAATAAGAACTTGTGCGATGATAGGGTGGCCGAGGAAGACTTTTGTTACAGGCGTAACGGATATATTTTTCAGTGATAACTGAGAAATCAGGAACTGAGCGTTATGATGAACTTTCCCACAATCGATGTCTAACCTAGGGTAGTTCACCCTTTTTCGGCCAGTTTACTTGCCATTATAGGGAAGGCTGACGTTACGATGTGCAGTAGATGTTCAACAGGCTGTGACAAGACATCAGTAACCGGTAGACCAAATTCGGTAGTGTAAGTGTCTATCGCACAACGTGTTTCATCCAACGACATATCTTCATGATTCAGTGTTAGTCCAATAACATTGGTATTAGAAAACGTTTCGATAAGATTGATTTCTGAGGCAATCGAAGGCATTGGGCAATCAGGAAAATCACTACGATATAAACGTTTAGGGGCATGTTGCAGTATCACACCCGTTGGACAACTGCCACGTAAGATAAAAGCGCTGGTTGAAAACGCAGGGTGACTCAAGGCTCCTTGCCCCTCAACAATTATCAGATCCGGATTTTCTTTTTCATAGGCCTGTACAATGACAGATTCCAATTCACCGGCACAAAATTGTGAAGGGACTGCATCGAGTGCAACGCAGTATTGTGCGCCTTGCATAATACCTGTTTGACCAGTGGCAATCAGAACGACGTTAAGGCCTTTTTTAGTCAGTTCATTCGCCAATATTGTTGCTGTTGTTCGTTTTCCTAGCGCGCAATCCGTCCCCATTACAGCAATTCTCGGACATTTAACGTTGTGTATTTTCCCGCTAAACGTTTTCAGATCGCCTTTACTTTTGGGTTTGCGAGTATCGAATATTCGAACGTTATTCTTTAAACTGGCTTCTAAAAACAGAGGATCGTCGGTTAGAAATTCATGTAAGCCATTTACGATGTTCATTCCTAATGACATGGCATTTAAAATGATGCTTTTATCTAAGTCAGATAAAAAACCACTTGATGGCGCAATGCCAAAAATGAAATAATCGGGAATGCTTTCCGCGTGAATGATAGCTTCTTCAGCATTGGCAAGGATCGGTATTCCATTGGCTTTGTTATCAAGAACTTCACCAGTATCTAAGCCAGCAGACTCACTATCAATAACCGATAGAATACGATAGCTTAACGAATGCCTCACTAACCCATTAGCGGTTTTACCATCAATTTTACCAAAATTACCTTCGCAATATATAATTGCAGAAGGGATGACCGGATTTACTTTTTGAGCAAGTGGTAACCAAGGAGCTATATGGGGTACGTTGTTGGTATCTACATTTTCAATTCTAGAGAGTTTGAATATATTTCTTAACTTTTCGGTTGAGATGGACATAATTAAAGCCTGCAGTATGGCTTAGGAGGGCGACTAAGGAGTGCCGATTTGCGAGTTCGGAAAAGAAAAGAAGTCCGTACTAAGCGGTAGGGATAACAACCAAGGTAACACACTCACCAGACTTTTGTTGGTTATTATTAATACGCTTTCTGAGTCTATTACTTTCAGACTTTGCCCACTTGAGCGTTGTAATTTCTCAAACTCAATTTACCGCTTGTTAATCCCTTGTATCGAGACATTGCGGTCTCAGATATTGAGCGATAGTGATAACCAGACTCTGTTTTCCACTCCGATATTGTCCCATTTTTCAGAGCCGTTACTGCTTCGTTTCTGGGATGACCATCCTCCCAATGTACTGCATTCTTTCGAGGTGGTATCAACGGAGTACAGCCTTTATTTTTCAGGGTTTCATGACAACTTTTTGTGTCATATGCTCCATAGGTAGATTCGGTATGAACCTTTCTGCGTAAAGGGTTGAGTAATGTTGGTAGCACTTCACTATAGCCAACATTTACAAGGCTGACTTCCGCACTAATCGCTTCGTGAGTATCCACATCTACAGCTAAGTGCAGCTTACGCCATGTTCTTCGTTTTTCTGCACCATGCTTTTTTACTTTCCACTCACCTTCACCAAAGACTTTGAGGCCTGTCGAATCAATGGCTATATGGTGAATAGCCCCTCTAGACCTATTGCGATATTTGACCTGAACCGTCTTCGAGCGTTTACTAATACATGTGTAGCCAGGAGAGGTCAGCGGAACATCCATTAGCTCAAAGATAGAGTTGATAAAACCTTGAAGAGCACGTAATGGCAGAGAGAATATCCCCTTAATCATCAGGGCAGTTTCAATCGCTGTATCAGAGTACTGGAACTTAACTCAGTGTCCAAAACTTCTGGCACGGATCACTATGAATCCCAGGGCAAGATTACGA
>NZ_JBFRPK010000088.1:11341-34147 GCF_041471965.1 Vibrio sp. 10N.261.51.A3 | reverse complement strand
GCCTCCTCCTACTCGATTAATTAAATGATTTATTAATGAAGATATATAGAAATAATCGTCGCTCTTGTTTAGAGCAATAAACGCCTTATTTAAAGCAATGAGTATTTTGTAATGCAGTGTCGATAGCAGCGACCAATTGCTCAATATGTTGTGGTTTGATAATAAACGGAGGCATCATATAAATTAGCTTACCAAACGGACGGATCCAAACGCCTTGCTCTACAAAGTGAGCTTGGATGGTTTCCATATCGACAGGTGTGTGGGTTTCAACGACGCCAATCGCGCCCAACCAGCGAACGTCTTTGACAAGATCATGCTCTCGCAATGGTGGTAGCAACTCAGAGAAAAGCTGTTCGATCTGTTGAGTTTGATTTTTCCAATGACCTTGCTCGATGATGGATAAACTTGCCGCACCGACTGCGCAAGCTAATGGGTTACCCATGAATGTTGGCCCGTGCATAAAGCAGCCCGCTTCACCGCCACATACCGTGTCAGCAACTTCTTTACTCGCCAGCGTCGCTGACAATGTCATATAACCACCAGTTAAAGCCTTGCCTACGCATAATATGTCCGGTTGAACATCGGCATGCTCACAAGCGAATAGTTTCCCTGTACGGCCAAACCCGGTCGCAATCTCATCCAAGATCAGCAATACGTTGAATTCATCACACAGTAAGCGAACTTGTTTTAGGAACTCAGGGTGGTAGATGCGCATGCCACCAGCCCCTTGAACGATTGGCTCTAAGATCACCGCTGCGACTTCTTGATGGTGTGCTGCCAGCTTTTCTTTAAAACTATCGATGTCACTTGAGTTCCACTCATCCCAAAAGCCTGTTTTTGGCGAATCAGCGAAAATATGTTCCGGCAAAAAGCCTTTGTAGAGGCTGTGCATCGAATTGTCAGGGTCGGTCACTGACATCGCCGCAAAGGTATCACCGTGGTAGCCATCTCTTAGTGTGAGGAACTTTGAACGAGGTTGTCCTTTAGCGTGCCAATATTGCAATGCCATCTTGAGGCTAACCTCTACGGCAACTGAACCTGAATCGGCCAAAAATACATGCTCAAGATTACTTGGCGCGAGATTCAAAAGCTTCTTACATAGATCGATAGCGGGCTGGTGGGTGATGCCACCAAACATAACGTGTGAAACCTTATCGATTTGACTATGAGCTGCAGCGTTTAGCTCTGGATGATTGTAGCCGTGGATGGTTGACCACCAAGATGACATACCATCAATAATTCGTTTTCCGCCTTCTAATTCTAGGTAAACACCGTCTGCGTTGGTGACTGGGTAGCAGGTCAGAGGTGTTAACGTTGATGTGTAGGGATGCCAGATATGCTGGCGATCAAAGGCGAGATCCATAGTAACTTCCATTCTTGGTGTGATTAAAAAATAACCAGATGTAAACTTTTGATATTATCAATGTGTTGACAGTCTAAAGCTTGTCGGTAGACTAGCCAAGCATAAATGCAATCTCTATTGATAGAGATGAAACATCAAATAATAAAAAAGGATCGACACGTGGAAGTTCGTCATGACTGGACAGTTGCTGAAGTAACAGCACTGCTTGAAAAACCGTTTATGGATTTAATGTTTGAAGCTCAAGTGGTTCATAGACAGTACCAAGAGCACAACCACGTGCAGGTGAGTACGCTTCTATCGATTAAGACTGGTGCTTGTCCTGAAGACTGTAAGTATTGTCCTCAAAGTGCTCACTACCGAACGGATGTCGACAAAGAACGCCTAATGGAAGTAGAGCGTGTTTTGGATGCGGCGCAAAAAGCCAAGAACGCGGGCTCGACTCGTTTCTGTATGGGCGCGGCGTGGAAAAACCCGAAAGAACGCGATATGCCTCACTTGACTGATATGATCAAAGGTGTGAAAGGTATGGGTCTAGAAACCTGTATGACACTAGGCATGTTAACCCCTGATCAAGCTGGCGAGTTAGCGGATGCAGGCTTGGATTACTACAACCATAACCTTGATACGTCTCCCGAGTTTTACGGCAGCATCATCACCACTCGTACTTACCAAGATCGTTTAGACACGTTGTCTCACGTGCGTGATGCCGGAATGAAGATCTGTTCTGGTGGCATCATCGGTATGGGCGAAAGTACCAATGACCGTGCAGGCCTGCTGGTAGAGCTAGCGAACCTTCCGGTACACCCTGAGAGTGTGCCAATCAACATGCTCGTGAAAGTGAAAGGCACACCGATGGAAAACGTCGATGATGTTGAATCTTTTGACTTCATTAAGTTGATTGCGATTGCTCGTATCATGATGCCAATGTCAGCGGTTCGTCTATCTGCAGGTCGCGAGAATATGAATGAACAGATGCAGGCGATGTGCTTCATGGCTGGCGCGAACTCTATCTTCTACGGTTGTAAGCTACTGACTACGCCAAACCCAGATGAAGACACGGATATGCAGCTGTTTAAGAAGCTGGGTATCAACAGCCAACAAGTGGCTCAAAAGCCTGACGAAATTCAAGAAAACGAACTGTTAGATCAAGTGGTGGAGCGCGTTGCTGCTCGTCCAACGAAAGATGACATGTTCTACGATGCCACTGTTTAAATCCCGTATCAAAGATGCCCTTGTTCAACGCCGTGAGCAGGGGCTAACTCGTCAACTTAAAGTGCTCGAAAACAGTAATGGTCCTTTGCTTAATTGCGAAGGTTCTCGCTTTATTAATTTTTCGAGTAATGATTACCTAGGCTTGGCGAACGACCCTGAATTGGTAGAGGCGTGGCAAGCTGGGCTTTCCCTTTATGGTGCTGGCAGTGCGGCATCGCCATTGGTCACGGGTTTTAGTCCTGCTCATAGAAATTTAGAAGCTCAGCTGTGTGAATGGTTGGGCTTTGAACGTGCGATTCTCTTTAGTTCTGGTTTCAGTGCGAACCAAGCTTTGTTGTTTTCTCTGCTCGAAAAAGACGACTCATTGCTGCAAGACAAACTTAACCACGCCTCTTTGATGGAAGCGGGGATGCTTTGTCCTGCAGCAATGAAACGCTTTAAACACAACGACACGCAGCATCTAGAGTCTCTATTAAGCCGATCTCTACAATCCTTGGTCGTCACTGAGGGCGTATTCAGCATGGACGGCGATCAAGCGCCTCTCAGCCAGATATCTAACCTGACTCATCAATACGACAGTTGGTTGGCGGTTGATGATGCCCACGGTATCGGCGTATTAGGTGATAAAGGAGCTGGGAGTTGCAGTGCAGCACAAATCTCCCCCGATATTTTGGTGGTGACCTTTGGCAAAGCATTTGGCGTTTCTGGTGCTGCGATTCTTTGTTCGTCAGAAGTGGGTGATTACTTAACTCAGTTTGCTCGTCATCATGTGTACTCGACGGCGATGCCACCTTCACAAGCGGTGGCTTTATCTCATGCCTGTAAGATGACTCAAACTCAAGAGTGGCGCCGAGAAAAGCTGACTGAGTTAGGGTCTCTCTATGCAGAGCAGGTGAGCGGCTTGAAAGGCTTTGTGGATACTCAGACTCCGATTAAGCCATTTGTGATCGGTGAGGCTCAGGCTGCGCTCTCCGTTGCAGAAGAATTAAAGCGCAACCAAGTTTGGGTCACTGCAATTAGGCCACCCACGGTTCCGACCGGGACGGCTCGTCTGCGTATTACATTAACCGCCAATCACACTCAAAAGCAGATTCTTCAGTTAACCCGTTCGTTACGTCAAGCAGTCGAAAGAAATGTTCAATCAAGTGAATCAAGCTTTGAATCGAATAGCGAAACTCACATCGAAATAAACAATGAGGCTCAGTAAATGTCACAAGAAGCAGTAGTGCATAATTACGTTGGCCAAGATAAGAGTGCGATTGCCGAAGCCTTTGGTAAAGCGGCAACAACCTATGACAAACACGCTGAATTTCAACGCGATGTTGGCCACCGATTACTGGATAAATTACCCAGCGATCTGTCAGGCTTTAAGGTGCTGGATCTAGGTTGTGGTACTGGCTATTTCTCCGAGCAACTTGTAAAACGAGGCGCCGAAGTGGTTTGCGCTGATCTTTCTGTTGGAATGCTAGCAACAGCAGAGAAGCGGTGTGGTGCATCTGTATCTTTATATCAACAAGCCGATGCCGAACAATTGCCGTTTGAAGATGGGTGCTTTGACATCGTTTTCTCTAGCCTTGCGTTGCAATGGTGTGACGATTTGTCGTCGCCTTTGAGAGAGATGAAGCGTGTTACAGCGGCTGGTGGGCGTGTTATTTTCTCAACTTTGCTTGATGGGTCGCTGTTTGAACTGAAAAAGTCGTGGTCCAAAATTGACGCACATCAACACGTTAACCATTTTATTACAATCAATAAGGTAAAAATTGCGTTAGCGCAATCTAGCTGTACCGTTCATCAACTAGACTTGCCCACCATCACCGTTTGGTACGACACTGCGTTTGAACTGATGCGCGACCTTAAAGGTATCGGCGCTAATCACGTAAGTGGTCGCTCACAAGGTTTAACAAGTCGTCGCATGTTGCAGCTTGTTGATCGGGAATATCGAGAGTTTAAGAACCATCAAGGTTTCTTACCAGCAACATATCAAGTTTGTTTAGGGGTTATTCAATTATGATTGATGCATTATTCATTGCAGGTACGGATACCGAAGTGGGAAAAACTGTGGTTTCAAAAGCGATTCTTCAAGCTTTGGCCGCACAAGATTTATCAACAATTGGTTACAAGCCAGTTGCTGCAGGGAGTGACAAATCCCCTGAAGGACTACGTAATAGTGATGCACTGCATCTTCAAGAAGCGGCGACGCAAGATATTGCTTACGAAGACGTCAATCCATACGCGTTGTTGCTACCATCATCGCCTCACATCGCTGCTAAGCATGATGGTGTTGTAATTGATGAGGCGGTATTATCAGCGAAGCTAGAAGAGCATAAGAAAAACTCTGACATCGTGTTAGTTGAAGGTGCTGGTGGTTGGCGAGTCCCGGTTTCAGACGATGAATATCTTTCTAGCTGGGTTAAAAAAGAGCAACTGCCAGTGGTACTGACTGTGGGTATTAAACTTGGTTGTTTGAGCCACGCTCTATTAACGGCAGAAGCGATTCGTGCTGATGGCCTAAACCTAGTAGGTTGGGTCGCAAACCGTATCAATCCAGGTACTGAGCACTACGCAGATATTATTGCGATGCTTGAAGATAAGTTAGGTGCACCTAAGTTAGGTGAAATCCCTTACGTCCCAAAAGCGAAGTCTAAAAACATTGGTAAGTACATTGATGTGCAGCCTTTGCTTGCGCTTTAATTACCACGTTATGTACTAAATAAGAAAAGGGCTGCGATTGCAGCCCTTTTGCTATTTTAAGCCTTTAGACCTTGAGTTGATAAACAACCGGTCTTTTAATAAACAAGCTTAGAACTAATGTTCTTTAGTCAGTCCCATTAAAGCTTGCTGAGTTTCTGTGATTTTTGTCTGTGCCGTTTGCGGTGTTAGGATTCCAACCTGCTTTTTCGCTTCTTCTTCAGTAATCCCTAGGTGACAGCACAGTAAATCGATAGCCATTTGAGTGTTAGTACCTTCAACCATGATCCTTTCCTTTTTGTACATGGACTAGCCAATAAATCATCTGAAGTCACTGTAAACGGATTGTTATATCGACACCATACGACTTAGGTCTAATAGAGTGGATTTAATTCGGATATGGTCTCGTAATCAAATGTTGCAATTTAATGCTTAACCTTGTTTTCTTAATCTAAGACTATATGTATAAGTAAGTATAAGTCTTCAAGGTTGGAATCTATTGCTGTCTGCCTTGTCTATAACAATAAGTTTTATAAAAACAGCTTTCATGCGGAGATAAGTAATGAAGCGAGTAATGTTGTTCCTTGCAACTAACCTAGCGGTTGTATTGGTACTAAGTGTTGTTCTTAATGTTGTATACGCAGTTACAGGTATGCAACCCGGTAGCCTCTCAGGTTTATTGGTGATGGCTGCGGTATTTGGTTTTGGCGGCTCATTCATTTCATTAATGATGTCGAAGAAAATGGCGCTACGCTCGGTAGGCGGCATGGTCATTGAAAGCCCACGTAACGAAACAGAACATTGGTTGATGGAGACGGTAAGCCGTCAATCTCAACAAGTTGGTATTGGTATGCCAACAGTGGCGATCTACGATTCGCCAGACATCAACGCATTCGCGACAGGTGCTAAGCGTGACGATTCATTGGTAGCAGTATCAACAGGCCTGCTGCACAACATGACGCGTGATGAAGCTGAAGCAGTATTAGCGCATGAAGTGAGCCACATCGCGAACGGTGATATGGTGACCATGACGTTAATGCAAGGTGTAGTGAACACGTTCGTTATCTTCCTATCTCGTTTCATCGCCAACATTGTTGCGTCGAATGACAACGAAGAAGAGGGTGGCAGCAACATGATGGTGTACTTCGGTGTGTCTATGGTGTTGGAATTGGTATTTGGTTTCTTAGCAAGCTTCATTACGATGTGGTACAGCCGTCATCGTGAATTCCATGCCGATGCAGGTGCAGCGAACCTAGTAGGTAAAGAGAAGATGATTGCAGCGCTAGAGCGCCTAAAGGTGAGCCATGAGCCACAACTAGAAGGTTCTATGATGGCATTTGGTATCAACGGTAAGAAGTCTCTAACAGAGCTTCTAATGAGCCACCCGCCGCTAGACAAGCGTATTGCTTCTCTACGTAACATGTAATCGCTACGTATTCTTCAGTCGCTAATCGACAAGATACATTTGAAAGGCTTCCTTCGGGAGGTCTTTTTTGATCTTGGCATCTAAGACAGTAAGTATTCGAGGAATAGGTGTCTGGCGATAGAGGGTTACTGGTGATGAAGCATTACGGTATTGATTGGTTGATATCGCACGGATTGAGATGAGTAGGGTAATGATACTGGGTTGCTTTGTATTATTTTGCTGACGTCTCTTGTGCTCAATACACTTTGTTCCGCTCAACAAAAAGGCTTCCACATGGGAAGCCTTAGTCTATTCTGTGATTCGAAATTCGAACCTTACAGTTTGTCAGTTAGCTCGATTGCTTGACCGATGTAGTTTGCTGGAGTCATCTCTTTCAGACGAACTTTCTCGTCTGCAGGAATCTCAAGACCATCGATGAATGCACGCATGCCTTCGCCATCTACACGTTTACCACGAGTTAGCTCTTTTAGCTTCTCGTATGGTTTTTCGATGCCGTAACGACGCATTACTGTTTGTACTGGTTCAGCCAATACTTCCCAGTTCTTGTCTAGTTCAGCAAGTAGCGCAGCGCGGTTAACTTCAAGCTTGCTAATACCTTTCAGAGTCGAAGTGTATGCAATGATTGCGTAGCCAACACCCACACCTAGGTTACGAAGAACCGTAGAGTCAGTAAGGTCACGCTGCCAGCGAGAAACTGGAAGTTTTTGTGCAAGGTGGCTGAATACTGCGTTCGCTAGACCAAGGTTGCCTTCAGAGTTTTCGAAGTCAATTGGGTTAACTTTATGCGGCATTGTCGAAGAACCGATTTCGCCAGCAATAGTCTTCTGCTTGAAGTGACCAAGAGCGATGTAGCCCCAAACGTCACGGTCGAAGTCTAGAAGGATAGTGTTGAAACGAGCAATTGCATCGAATAGCTCAGCGATGTAATCGTGAGGTTCGATTTGAGTTGTGTACGGGTTCCAAGTTACGCCAAGAGATTCAGTGATGAACTCTTCGCTAAACTGGTGCCATTCAACTTCTGGGTATGCAGAAAGGTGTGCGTTGTAGTTACCTACAGCACCGTTGATTTTCGCTAGGATCTCAACGTTTTCGATTTGCTTGTATTGACGTTCCATACGGTACGCAACGTTAGCCATCTCTTTACCCATAGTAGAAGGAGAAGCTGGCTGACCGTGTGTACGAGACAGTAATGGAATATCGCGGTACTCGTTCGCAAGTGCTTTGATAGCATCAATTACGTTACGGATTTCTGGAAGAATCACTGTGTCACGAGCTTCTTTAAGCATAAGCGCGTGAGAGGTGTTGTTGATGTCTTCAGAAGTACATGCAAAGTGAATGAATTCGTTAACTGCGTGAAGCTCAGGAACGCCCGCAACTTTCTCTTTCAAGAAGTACTCAACCGCTTTAACGTCGTGGTTAGTCGTGCGCTCGATCTCTTTGATACGTAGAGCATCTTCTTCGCTGAAGTTAGCGGCTAGTTCATCAAGAAACTGGTTAGCTTCTGCACTGAACGCTGGTACTTCTTTGATTGCATCAGTTGCTGCAAGCTTTTGTAACCAACGAATTTCAACGATAGAGCGGTACTTTAGTAGTCCAAACTCACTAAAGATGCTGCGTAATGCAATAGTCTTACTTCCGTAACGGCCGTCTACTGGTGAAACAGCAGTCAATGCTGACAGTTCCATGGTGTTCTCCTGAATTGAGTTTTCTAAATTTTGAGAGGTTTATACCAGTAACAATCTCAATTGTCACGCACATTGCGCAATCGTTTGCGTGAGAGTTGTGTTGATACAAAAAACAAGCTCGCGACGAGGCGCGAGCTAATAAACTACATTCGAGCTAGTAGGATTTGAGCCTGCTCGATCATCTTCTTACGACCGAAGATAAGGTGGCGACGTTTACCGCCAACTTGACGCCATAACACAGCGCTTCGAATCCCTGATAGAAGCAGTGCGCGAACCTTATGTTGGCTCGATGTCTGCTGAAGTACAGACGGAGTACCAGAAACCTGAATACGAGGGCCTATTGGGCTCACAACATCAAGGTAGATGCTCGCAAGGTTGCTGATCATTTGCTCGTCGAACAGATCAAAGTGTTCAGTTTGGCGCTCTGCAGTTTGAATGCGATCACCAAGCTGAGACATAGAGTCGTTGCGAGAAGATAGCTTACGCTCAAGAGCCATCAAGCTGATAATGTAGCGAGTAATGTCGCTACCAGCTGGAGTACTATCGATACCTTTTACTAAGCACTCAAGGCCAAGCTTTAGGTTCGCTTCACGTCCAAATACGCCAACTGTATTCGCTGGGTTGGTATTTAAAATAGCACTGAGTGAAGCTTCGAAGGCATCTTTATCACAATGGCCGTCTTTCGCTACTTGTTGAACCAAAGCCACAGCTTGGCAAATTCCGGCGAAAGCAATAGTACGGTCATAAAGTGTATTAGCCACGTAGTAACTCCTAGTTGTCTTCTATCGTTTGTCGTTCGATTAGTTAGATGCGTTTTTCGATGATACCGCCACCAAGACATACTTCGTCTAGGTAGAACACTGCCGATTGACCTGGGGTCACAGCAATCTGTGGTTCATCAAAAATAACCTTAATGTTCTCATCATCAATTGGGATGATTGTACAAGGAATATCAGTCTGACGGTAACGTGTTTTTACCGTGCATGTCATAACTTCAGTAATTGGTGTGCGATTTACCCAATGAAGCTGAGAAGCGATCAAACCTTCTGATTTCAAAAGAGGGTGGTCTTTACCTTGTACTGCGATCAAAACATTACGCTTGAGATCTTTTTCACCAACAAACCATGGCTCTTCATTACCGCCGCCACCTTTAGTGCCACCGATATGAAGGCCTTTGCGCTGACCTAGCGTGTGGTACATCAAACCTTGGTGTTGACCAATCACTTGGCCTTCCGGTGTTTCGATGTTACCCGGTTGTGCTGGTAGGTATTTGCCTAGGAATTCAGTGAACTTACGCTCACCGATAAAGCAGATGCCTGTAGAATCTTTCTTCTTCGCTGTGATCAAGTCTTGCTCTTCAGCAATACGTCGCACTTCTGGCTTTTCTAATTCACCGACAGGGAATAGGCTTCGTGCCACTTGATCTGAGCTTAGCGTGTATAGGAAATAGCTTTGGTCTTTGTTGCTGTCTAGACCACGTAGCATTTCTGGTTTTACGCCAGCATCAAGCTCTTCTTTAGTTGGGAAAGTACGACGAACGTAGTGACCCATCGCAATGTAGTCTGCGTCTAGCACTTCATCCGCAAACTCTAAGAATGCTTTGAACTTGATTTCTTTGTTACAAAGGATATCAGGGTTCGGTGTGCGGCCTGCTTTGTACTCTTCAAGGAAGTATTCGAATACATTGTCCCAGTATTCTGCAGCGAAGTTGATCGTGTGTAGGTGGATACCTAGTTTGTCACATACCGCTTGAGCATCAGCAAGGTCTTCAGCTGCCGTGCAGTATTCTTCGTTATCATCTTCTTCCCAGTTTTTCATGAAAAGGCCTTCTACCTGATAGCCTTGTTGCTGAAGAAGATACGCCGATACTGACGAATCTACACCGCCGGACATACCGACAATTACTTTCTTTTCGCTGTTTCCAGAGCTGATATCTGACATGTCTAAACACCGTTACTATTACTTGGTCGCAGATTCTAACAGAAAGAGAAACGCCGTGACAGATCCGAGACCGGAATCACAGTTTCATTTGCACAAATAGTGCGCTGACTTTGTTAGAGAATCGCATGAGAGCGAGGTGAGTCGCTAGGATGTCAGAAGTATATGTGGCATAGTCGCTCGAAATCCAAGACCTGAGATAAAAAAATGTCTGAACAAAATGAATTTATGCAAGAAGAAGAGCTGATTGAGATTATCGAAAACCAGCTTGAAGATGGCGAACCTGTAAAAGTTAAAGAGACGCTGATGCGTTTAATGATGACTGGTACTCCTCGTGAAGAGGCAATTGCGGCTATGGCATGTGCACTGGCAATTGAAGTCTTTGACGTTATGAAAAACGGCGCGGAGTTCAATCAAAAACGTTACGCAGAGCATTTGGGTATGCTGCCTGATCTGAGCTTTATGGAAGGCGAATAAAAAAAACCTTCAGCAAACGTTTGCTATAGTTTGAAAGATTGCCGCGTTAAATATAGCGCGGTAGAATCCGCCACCTATTTCCCCTTGACTTAGACTAGCCCTATGAAATTCCCTGGACAACGTAAATCAAAGCACTACTTTCCGGTTCACGCTCGTGATCCTCTAGTGAGCCAAGCTCAAAGCAGTAAAAGAATGTCACGCACTCATATTATCGGTATTGACCAAACATTGGTGGATATTGAAGCAAAGGTGAGTTCTGAACTTATTGAGAAGTATGGTTTGAGCAAGGGACATTCACTGGTTATTGGTGACGCAGCCGCTGAATCTTTATATCAAGAATTAAAAGAACAGTGCCTGATTACCAATGAATACGCTGGTGGCACAATTGGTAACACATTACACAACTATTCAGTGCTAGCGGATGACCGTTCTACTCTACTGGGTGTAATGAGCCAAGATATTAAGATTGGTAGCTACGGTTACCGCTATTTATGTAATACATCAAGCAGAATGGACCTGAACCATTTACAAGGGGTAGATGGCGCAATTGGTCGCTGCTTTGCATTAATTACAGAAGACGGTGAACGTACTTTCGCAATTAGCGAAGGACAAATGAACCAATTAAAACCAGAAAGCATTCCTGAAAAAATCTTCAAAAGTGCTTCTGCTTTAGTTTTAACGGCTTATTTAGTTCGCTGTAAGCCAGGCGACCCGATGCCTGAAGCAACAATGAAAGCGATCGAATACGCGAAGAAATACGATGTGCCAGTCGTTCTTACACTAGGTACTAAGTTCGTTATTCAAGATGATCCAGAATTCTGGAAAGATTTCCTTGAGCAACACGTAACGGTTGTTGCAATGAATGAAGACGAAGCTGAAGCGTTAACGGGTGAAAGCGATCCACTGGCTGCATCAGATAAAGCGCTAGACTGGGTAGACCTTGTTCTATGTACTGCGGGACCTGTTGGCCTATTTATGGCTGGTTATACAGAAGATGCAGCTAAGCGTGAAACGTCACTGCCTTTACTTCCAGGTTCAATTGCGGAATTCAACCGTTTTGAATTTAGCCGTCCTGCGCATAAAGATTTATGTGAAAACCCAACTAAAGTGTATTCGCACATTGCGCCATACATGGGTGGACCAGAAAAGATCAAAAATACCAATGGTGCAGGTGATGCTGCGTTATCAGCTTTATTACATGATATGGCTGCTAATAAGTACCACAAAGAAAACGTGCCAAACTCAAGTAAACACCAACATTCATTCTTGACGTACTCTTCGTTCTCACAAGTTTGTAAATATTCTAACCGTGCTAGCTATGAAGTGTTGGTTCAACACTCTCCACGTTTATCTCGTGGCCTTCCTGAAAGAGAAGATAGCCTAGAAGAAGCGTACTGGGAAAGATAAGTTACTTTCTTTAATCAGTAGTACTATCAGTATCAGTTGGTTTCTAATACTGATAGTACAAATATAAAAAAGGCTCCGAAAGGAGCCTTTTTTGTTTCTGAATATATTGAAGTCGTAAATAATACTTTGGTCGACTTAAATATTAATTCTATCGCTTAGCGTGTAATTGATTACTCACTAAGTAAACTAAATGTTTAGATAGCAAACTCTTCTAGAGATTTACCAGCATCTAGCTGTTCTTGGATAGCTGAAGGCGTACGGCCTTGACCTGTCCAAGTCTTCTCGTCGCCGTTTGCGTCTACGTATTTGTATTTCGCTGGGCGAGGAGCGCGTTTAGCTTTTGTTGTTTTAGATTTTGCTTCACCAGAAAGTGCAGCAATAAGATCGGCAACATCAATTCCGTCTTTTGCAATTTGTTCAGCAATAGCAGAAAGCTTAGCTTCTTGCTCTGCTTTAGCAGCACGCTCTTCAGCTTCAGACTCTTGACGCTCTTGTACAACAATAGTCAGCTTGTCTAGCGCTTCTTCAAGTTGCTCAAGAGTTAATTCACGTGAGAACGCACGAAGGCTGCGGATATTTAATAGAGTTTTTGTTAATTCAGACATGATATTTTCCATCAAGGTAAACTAAATAATCTTCCTAATAATAAACAGAGCCTAGGAATAAAACAAATAGTATTTCTTCTATTACATATTTAAATATAAAAGTGAGATGAATAGTTGAAAATTCAGAGCAGTATTTCTATTGAATTTATAATAATTATTAAGAATATCTTAAAAAATGATATGTGACAGGTGGAGTAGTAAACTTATGTAGACTATTCTTCTATTGATTAGTTCATTAACAAAAAGCTATTTTTCTCGGAATGATATGTTGCATTGTTGCTCTTGATGAGTACAATTGCGGCTACCTGATGCGAGGTGTTGGTTAATTTGTTGTTAAACTCAGGTTTACACGGTTAATAATGTTATCGCACGTAGAGGTGCAATTATAAAAAGTAACTTCCGTTGGGGTGATGCCAATGAACGGGATTGAAAGGTGTAATTGCCGAAGTAAATTGTATATCTAAGCAATTTGCTGGGGTTGTGCTCAATAGGTACAACACTGCCATAGTCTTAATTTTAAACTATGGAGCGCTACTGTAGGGTTGGGTGAAGTGTTCACTTCCCTTTCGCTTAGTTCAACATGAGCTTGGTCAGCCGTATCAAGTTTGTCTGCAGTAGATCTCTAGCCAAATAAAAAACTGGTTTTTGAAGATCATGAATTTAATAGATTTTGCAACATCACCTTTATCTTTGCTTCCGCCCCTTGTGGCTTTGAGCCTTGCTATTGTTACCCGCCGTGTATTGGTTTCTTTGGGTGTCGGTATCATCATGGGTGCGATTCTACTTGCTGATTACTCAGTAGGTAACGCAGCTAGCTACGTGTTTACTAAAGCATCTGGTGTTTTCATCGAAGATGGTGGCATCAACACTTGGAACATGAGCATCATTGCATTCCTAATTATTCTTGGAATGACAACGGCATTATTAACACTGTCTGGCGGTACTCGCGCATTCGCGGAGTGGGCACAGTCTCGCGTTAAGAGCAAACGTGGTTCAAAACTACTTGCTGCTTTCTTAGGTGTATTCATCTTTGTTGATGACTACTTTAACAGCCTAGCGGTTGGTGCTATCTCTCGTCCTGTAACAGACCGCTTCTATGTATCTCGCGCTAAGCTTGCTTATATCCTAGATTCAACTGCGGCTCCTATGTGTGTGATCATGCCTGCTTCTAGCTGGGGTGCTTACATCATCACGATCATTGGTGGCATCTTAGTGACACACGGTGTGACAGAGTATTCTGCACTGGGTGCTTACGTTCGTCTTATCCCAATGAACTTCTACGCTGTATTCGCACTACTAATGGTGTTCGCAGTAGCATGGTTCGGTCTAGACGTTGGTAAGATGCGTGAGCATGAGATCGAAGCATCTCAAGGCCGTGGCTTTGAAGGTGACAACGATCAAAAGCAAGCTCACGATCTAAACGAAGAGTTAGATATCGAAGAGAGCGAAAACGGTTCAGTTTCTGATCTTGTTATGCCAATCGTATCGCTAATTGTAGCGACAGTGGCTGCAATGCTTTACACAGGCGGCCAAGCGCTGGCTGCTGATGGCCAAGCATTCAACCTTCTAGGCGCATTCGAAAACACGGATGTAGGTAAGTCTCTTGTTTACGGTGGTGTTATTGGCTTACTAGTAGCACTAGCGACAGTATTCAAGCAAAAGCTATCTATGACTGATATCGCAAGAACAATGTGGATCGGTGCTAGCTCTATGTTTGGCGCGATTCTGATTCTTGTGTTTGCATGGACTATCGGTTCTGTTATCGGCGACATGAAAACGGGTTCTTACCTATCGTCTCTAGTAACAGGCAGCATTGATTACCACTGGTTACCGGTTATGTTGTTCCTTCTAGCGGGCGTTATGGCGTTCTCTACAGGTACATCTTGGGGTACGTTCGGTATCATGCTACCAATCGCGGGTGATATGGCTGCAGCATCGGATATCGCACTGATTCTTCCAATGCTAAGTGCGGTTCTAGCGGGTGCAGTATTTGGTGACCACTGTTCTCCAATCTCAGATACGACGATTCTGTCTTCTACTGGTGCTCGTTGTAACCACATCGACCACGTCTCGACTCAGCTTCCATACGCGTTGTCTGTAGCGTTTGTATCGTGCATTGGTTTCATCACTCTAGGTATGACATCTTCAATTGGCATCGCATTTGGCGCAGCGTCTCTAACGTTTGTTGCTGTATGTTTTGCATTGGCTTACTTCTCTCGCTGCAAAATGGCGACGTGCAAAAGCTAAAATTGAAAGTTAATCAGTAAACTATCAGGGAGGCGTTTGCCTCCCTTTTTTGTGCCTGTTAATTTAATTTTAAGTTTCGTGAAAAAAGTTCGAATAAATGGTTGAAAAAGGATGTCAGCTTAGTTAGTGTGGAGACAAGACAGCAAACAACCTAAGAGCTGATAAGTATGCGTAAATTAGTAATGAACATTCATCACCATCATCACCCTATCTAGTCTTTCGGGGAGATTTACGTATACCCGGGAGCAAGATTACTCCCGGAGGTTAAGTCAAAAGAATTTAGATTTAAACCCTCGGGATGACAAAGTCCCCGAGGGTTTTTTAGTTTTAGCGCTTTTAAATAATCAATAAATTCAAATATTTGCACAGGGATACAGCAATGCAGACACAACGCCTAAGAATCGCAATTCAAAAGAAAGGTCGCTTAAGTAAAGAGTGCCAAGACCTACTTAAAAAATGTGGTGTTAAATTTAATATCATGGGTGAGCGCCTAGTGGTTCACTCACTAAATATGCCAATCGACTTGTTACTCGTTCGTGATGACGACATCCCAGGTCTTATCATGGATGGTGTAGTTGACCTTGGTTTCATCGGTGAAAATGAACTAGAAGAAGTTCGTCTAGATCGTGTTGCTCTTAAAGAGCCTTCAGAGTTCCGCACACTACGTCGTTTAGACTTCGGTGGTTGCCGCCTTTCAATCGCTATTAATAAAGACGAAGAATACAACGGCCCACAAGACTTAGCGGGCAAACGTATTGCGACAACCTACCCACAACTACTTAAAGCCTACATGGACGAGCAGGGTGTTGAGTTCAGCACTTGTATGCTAACAGGTTCGGTTGAAGTCGCGCCTCGCGCTGGCCTTGCAGACGCTATCGCTGATTTAGTTTCTACAGGTGCAACGCTTGAAGCAAACGGCCTAAAAGAAGCAGAAGCTATCTTCCAATCGAAAGCAACACTGATTCAACGTGTTGGCGACTTCGACGCAGACAAGACCGCACTGATTGAAAAACTACTGACTCGTATGCAGGGTGTTCAACAAGCGAAAGAGTCGAAGTACATCATGCTTCACGCGCCAACCTCTCAACTAGAGCAAATCAAAGCACTACTGCCTGGTGCTGAAGATCCAACGGTTCTTCCTCTATCTACAGACAAAGACAAAGTTGCCGTGCACCTAGTAAGTACAGAGAACTTGTTCTGGGAAACAATGGAACAGCTGAAAGAGTTGGGTGCAAGCTCGATTCTAGTATTACCAATCGAAAAAATGATGGGGTAGTGACGATGAGAACCGTTGTTTGGCAATCTTTAAGTGAATCACAGCAAGACTCGGTATTAGAGCGTCCAGCTATTACTGAAGGTGCAAACATCACAGCGACTGTTTCTGATGTTATTGCAAAAGTACGAAATGAAGGCGATGCCGCGCTTAAAAAGCTGACTGCAAAGTTTGATGGTGTAACTCCAGAATCTATCCGAGTCAGTTCGGGTGAGATTGAAGAGGCGTGTGCTCGTCTAACACCAGAGATGAAGCAAGCGTTAGAGCAAGCTTATAGCAACATTGCTAAGTTTCACGAAGCTCAAAAGCCGCAGCCAATTAAGGTTGAGACACAGCCTGGTGTTGTGTGTGAGCAAGTGACGCGCGCGATTAATACTGTTGGCCTTTATATTCCCGGTGGCAGTGCGCCACTACCGTCAACGGTTCTTATGTTAGGTGTTCCTGCTCAAATCGCAGGTTGTCGTAAGGTTGTGCTTTGTTCACCTCCGCCAATCGCTGATGAAATCTTGTATGTCGCTAAGCTTTGTAAGATCGACGAAGTTTACAACGTTGGTGGTGGTCAAGCGGTTGCAGCAATGGCTTACGGTACCGAGAGTGTGGCTAAAGTCGATAAGATCTTCGGCCCAGGTAATGCCTACGTTACGGAAGCAAAGCGCCAAGTGAGTAATGACTTCCGCGGAGCAGCTATTGATATGCCAGCTGGCCCATCTGAAGTGTTAGTGATTGCTGATGAAACGGCTGATGCAGACTTCATTGCAGCGGATTTGTTGAGCCAAGCGGAACACGGGCCTGACTCTCAAGTAGTATTGGTAACTCCATCTCCAGTGGTTGCAGACCAAGTAACAGAAGCGGTTCAAAAGCAACTGAAAGAACTGTCTCGTGCGAACATCGCTCAGCAAGCATTGGCTTCAAGCTTAATCATCATTGCTGAATCGATCACTCAAGCGATTGCGATTTCGAATTTCTACGGTCCTGAGCACTTGATCGTTCAAACCAAGAACCCACGTGAATTGCTGCCATTGCTAGATAATGCAGGCTCAATTTTCCTTGGTGACTGGTCTCCAGAATCTGCAGGTGACTACGCATCCGGCACAAACCACGTTCTTCCGACTTACGGTTATACCAAGACGTATTCAAGCCTAGGTTTGGCTGATTTCTCTAAGCGAATGACGGTGCAGGAGCTAACAGCCGATGGGTTGAAAGGCCTAGCGCCAACAGTAGTAACAATGGCGGAAGCCGAAGGTTTGGATGCACACAAACGCGCTGTGACTATCCGAGTTGAAAAGTTAAATAAAGCGAAATAAGGGTAGGGCATGGAAAAGTTAGCAAGAAAACAAGTTCAGGCTCTAACACCTTACTTGTCTGCAAGACGCATAGGCGGTACTGGTGATGTATGGCTAAACGCCAACGAATCTCCGTTTGATAACGAGTACAACCTGAACTTGTCTCGTCTTAACCGTTACAGCGAATGTCAGCCAAAAGAGCTGATTGATGCTTACGCTCAATACGCAGGCGTGAAATCAGAGCAAACACTGACGACTCGTGGTGCTGACGAAGGCATTGAGTTATTGATTCGTGCTTTCTGTGAGCCGAACGAAGACGCTATTCTTTACTGCCCACCTACTTACGGTATGTACGCAATCAGTGCAGAGACGATTGGTGTTGAGCGTAAAGTTGTGCCTCTTACTTCTGAATGGCAATTGGATCTTCCAGCTATCGAAGCTCAGCTCGACAACGTAAAAGTGGTGTTTGTTTGTAGCCCAAATAACCCAACCGGTAATTTAGTTGATCGTAAAGACATCATCAAGCTGCTTGAAATGACACAAGACAAAGCGATTGTGGTGATGGATGAAGCGTATATCGATTTTTGTCCAGAAGCGTCAACCGTTGATTTGCTTGAGCAATATCCAAACCTAGCGATTCTGCGCACCTTGTCGAAGGCCTTTGCTTTGGCGGGCTTACGTTGTGGCTTTACGCTAGCGAATAAAGAGCTTATCGATGTACTGTTGAAAGTGATCGCTCCTTATCCTGTGCCAATCCCTGTTGCTGACATTGCCGTTCAAGCTCTCTCAGAGCAAGGACTAGCGCGAGCTAAGTTCCAAGTTCTAGATTTAAGTGCTAACCGAGCGTATTTGCAGGCGGGTCTATTAGGTATGCCTCAAGTGACGGTTTTTGATGGCTGGGGTAACTACTTACTGGTGAAATTCCCGAACGGCGATGAGTTATTTAAAGCGGCTTGGGATACGGGCATTATTTTGCGTAATTCACCTATTGAAGACTGTGTTCGTATTAGTATTGGTAACCGCGAAGAGTGCGAAAAGACACTTGGATTCATTCGTAACTTTTATCAGTAATGAAAGGCTTACCAGTAATAACATTTGCCAGTTTGATTTGATTAATTGGGCTGGCAAGTGAAACCAATATTTTGGGTTAGCGTTTGATTTTAGCTAGGCCACCAGATTTAAAATTAAAAGGAAGTTCAAGTGAGTAAACAACAGAAAATACTTTTTATAGACCGTGACGGCACCTTAATTGTTGAGCCGCCAGTTGACTTTCAAGTAGACCGTTTAGACAAGCTAAAATTCGAACCGCGAGTAATTCCTAGCCTGCTTGCTTTGCAAGATGCTGGTTACCGCTTAGTAATGGTCACTAACCAAGATGGTTTAGGTACCGATAGCTACCCACAAGAAGATTTCGATGCACCACACAATATGATGATGGAGTTCTTCGAATCTCAAGGCGTTAAGTTTGACGACGTGCTTATTTGCCCTCACTTTGACGAAGACAACTGCTCTTGCCGTAAGCCTAAACTGGGTATGGTTAAAGAGTACCTACAAGGCGGTAAAGTCGATTTCCAACACTCTGTTGTGATTGGCGACCGAATGACGGATCTTCAACTGGCAGAGAACATGGCAATCCGCGGTATTCAATATAGCCCGGATGCGGAAACTGAAGGCACGCTTAACTGGCCACAAATCGTTAAAGATCTGACGGTTAATGCGCGTATTGCTGAAGTAGTTCGTACCACTAAAGAAACAGATATCAAGGTTGCAGTAAACCTTGATGAAACCGGTGGCAACAAGATCGATACCGGCATGGGTTTCTTCGACCACATGCTTGATCAAATCGCGACACACGGTGGTTTCCAAATGAACCTGACTGTGAAAGGCGATCTGCACATCGATGATCACCACACAGTCGAAGATACCGCTCTTGCTTTAGGCCAAGCATTGAAAGATGCACTAGGCGACAAACGTGGTATTGGCCGTTTTGGTTTCAGCCTACCAATGGATGAGTGTTTGGCTCAGTGTGCGTTAGACCTTTCTGGTCGCCCATACCTGAAGTTCGATGCTAAATTCAGCCGTGAGCAAGTGGGTGATCTTTCAACCGAGATGGTGGTTCACTTCTTCCGTTCTCTAACTGATACATTGGCTTGTACGCTACACCTTTCTTCTGATGGCAATAATGATCACCACATCATTGAGAGCCTGTTCAAAGCGTTTGGCCGTACTCTTCGCCAAGCAATCAAAGTTGAAGGTAACGAGTTACCAAGCAGCAAAGGCGTTCTGTAAGGGTTCGGTATGAAAGAGCAAAAAGTCGTTATTATTGATACTGGTTGTGCCAACGTTTCATCGGTGAAGTTTGCGATTGAACGTTTGGGCTACGCAGTTGAAATTTCAAAAGAACCAGAAGTGGTTCTTGCTGCCGACAAGCTATTCCTACCCGGTGTAGGTACAGCAAGTGAGGCAATGAAGAACCTGCAAGAGCGTGACCTTGTTACCCTTGTCAAGCAAGTTGAGAAGCCTCTGCTGGGTATCTGTCTAGGTATGCAGCTGTTAGGCAAACTGTCTCAAGAGAAAGGTCAAAAGGCTGATGAGTTAGTTGAATGCCTAGGTTTGTGTGATGGTGAAGTTCGTTTACTTGAAACGGGCGACTTGCCATTACCACACATGGGTTGGAACACCGTAACGGCAACACCTAATCACCCGCTATTTAAAGACATTGAAGAAGGCGAATACTTCTACTTTGTTCATAGCTTCGCAATGCCAGTGGGCGACTACACAATCGCACAATGTGATTACGGTAATCCGTTCACTGCGGCGGTTCAAAGTGGCAATTATTATGGTGTTCAGTTCCACCCAGAGCGATCTTCGAAAGCTGGCTCTAAGCTGATTCAGAACTTCTTGGAATTGTAATAAGGATTAGGCAGCGGCTAACGTTGCCATATAAGGAATGTAAATGATTATTCCCGCGTTAGATTTAATTGAAGGCCAAGTAGTTCGCTTATTCCAAGGAGACTACGGGCAAGTAACAGAATACAAAGTAGACCCAGCAGAGCAGTTTAATCTGTACCACCAAGCTGGCGCTGGCTGGCTGCACCTTGTTGACTTAACGGGCGCAAAAGACACAACGGCTCGTCAGTTAGACTTGATTGCTAAGCTCCTTGCTAGCACGCCTGCGAACATCCAGATTGGTGGTGGCGTGCGTAACGAACAAGATGTCGTTGATCTGCTAGAAGCTGGCGCACAGCGCGTTGTGGTTGGTTCTACAGCCGTTAAGCAACCTGAGTTGGTGAAAGGTTGGATGGAGAAGTACGGCGCGGAAAAAATCGTGCTGGCTCTGGACATCAATATTGACGAAAGCGGCATACGTAAAGTGGCGATTTCAGGTTGGCAAGAAGATTCAGGTGTGACCATTGAAGCGCTGATTGAAGACTACCTCACGGTTGGCCTTAAACACGTGCTGTGTACCGATATTTCACGCGATGGCACGCTAGAAGGATCAAACGTAGAGCTCTATGTTGATCTTTGTAAGCAGTACCCACAAGTGCAATTCCAATCATCGGGCGGCATTGGCAGCCTAGCTGATATCGAAGCGCTAAAAGGCAGCGGTGTTGCGGGTGTGATTGTGGGTCGTGCACTACTTGATGGCAAGTTTACCGCAGAGGAGGCATTTGCATGTTGGCAAAGCGCATAATCCCTTGTTTGGATGTCCGTGACGGACAAGTGGTTAAGGGCGTTCAGTTCCGTAACCACGAAATTATTGGTGACATCGTTCCGCTAGCACAACGCTATGCAGAAGAGGGCGCCGATGAATTGGTATTTTATGACATCACCGCATCAAGTGATGGCCGTGTGGTCGATAAAAGCTGGGTGAAACGCGTAGCTGAAGTGATCGATATCCCTTTCTGTGTCGCTGGTGGTATTAAATCAGCAGAAGATGCAGCGCGCATCCTTGAGTTTGGTGCGGATAAAGTGTCAATCAACTCACCGGCATTGGCTAATCCACAGCTGATTACTGACCTTGCTGATAAGTTTGGCGTTCAGTGTATCGTTGTCGGTATCGATTCATACTTCGACAAAGAAACCGGTAAATATCAGGTTTACCAATTTACAGGCGATGAAGCGCGTACTAAAGCAACCAAATGGGAAACCAAAGATTGGGTGCAGGAAGTACAGAAGCGTGGCGCAGGTGAGATTGTGTTAAACATGATGAACCAAGATGGCGTTCGTAACGGCTATGATATCGATCAGTTAAACATGGTGCGTGAAGTGTGTAATGTGCCATTGATTGCCTCTGGTGGCGCTGGTGCAATGGAGCACTTTGCTGAAGCTTATAAAAAGACCAACGTGGATGGAGCACTTGCGGCTTCGGTATTCCACAAACAAGTCATCAATATTGGTGAACTTAAACAGTATTTAAAACAACAAGATGTAGAGGTGCGACTATGAGTTTTGAACCCGTAAGCTTATCAAAAACAGAAGTAGGCGCATTGTCAGAGCGTATTAACTGGGAAAAAGTAGATGGCTTAGTGCCAGCGATTGTTCAAGATTACCAGTCAAGCCAAGTGCTAATGATGGGATACATGAACCCAGCCGCACTTGAGAAAACGGGTGAAACTGGCAATGTGACGTTTTTCTCTCGCACAAAAGAGCGTCTTTGGACGAAAGGTGAAACGTCGGGCAATGTATTGCAACTGCAAAACATCGCCTTGGACTGTGACAGCGACACCTTACTGGTTAAAGTTAATCCCATTGGTCCAACGTGCCACACAGGTACAACAACGTGTTGGGATGGAGACAAGCAAGAAGAGTCTCAGATGGTGTGGCTTCATCAGCTTGAGCAGCTATTGGCTGCCCGCAAGGACGCCGATCCTGAATCTTCTTATACTGCCAGTCTATATGCCCGTGGCACCAAGCGTATTTCGCAAAAAGTGGGCGAAGAAGGCGTTGAAGTCGCGCTTGCGGCGACGTCGGGCGATAAGGCGGAGTTAGTGTGTGAATCAGCAGATTTGATTTACCACCTAATGGTTCTTCTTCAAGACCAAGGCTTATCGATGGATGATGTGGTAAACAAGCTGAAAGAGCGTCATAAGTAAGCTCTCTTTAGATTAATAGAACCGCGTAAAAGACAGACAAAAGCCCCGCAAACAAACATGTTTACGGGGCTTTTTAGTTTTTTAATTTTCAAGATTTCAAGATTTC
>NZ_JBFRPK010000088.1:0-10589 GCF_041471965.1 Vibrio sp. 10N.261.51.A3 | reverse complement strand
TTTCAAGATTTCAAGATTTCTAAGCCCTACGTCACTTTTCTAACCTCTGACTTTGCGTCATTCCGAGGAGCCTAAGCGACATCAGGAATCTCTTCTCTTAATCTGACTTCTTAGTCGAACGAGTTACCCGCAGCACTTCTTGTATTTCTTACCACTGCCACAAATACACGGATCATTACGGCCGATTTTAAAGCTCTCAACGGTTTGATTTAAGCGTGGGTCAATTTCTGGTTGTGTAGTTTGTTCCTGCTCTGGGAAGGTACCATCAATGTAGTACCAAAGACCGTCTTCACGTATAAAGCGAGAGCGTTCTTGCATGCAGTATTGTGCGCCTTCTTCATTGAAGTAAGCTTTAAACTCAACAAAGCCTTCGTCTTGGTGCGAGCCTACCGCAGTATCGATGACTTCTAGTCCTGCCCAATCACTGTTGATAGATTCGGCAATACCTTCTCTTTGCGCTTCTGCGTTGCAGCTAGGGTGGTAAGTCGCAACAACATAGTCAACTAAACCCAACACGTGCGCTGAATAACGAGAGCGCATCAACTGTTCAGGCGTTTCAACAGCACTGTGGTGAAGGTGCGCTGATTCACAGCACTGTTGGTAAGTATTTTTGCTACCGCATGGGCATAAAGACATAGTCAGATCCTGTAAAAATGGCCTCTATTAAGAGGCCATAAGTGAATGCGTGGGAGTTTACCAAGAAACGATCTCTCACCAAAGTTTGGTTTCTGTTGAAGTTATTGAAATTATCAAAGTGTTAGCGCGAAGTTTACTATTTCAAGGCTGGAGACAATAGCTCTTGTGCCCAAGTCGTTGCTTCATCGTAAGCTTGGCCTAGTTGAGCCTCACTGAGCTTGAGAAGTTTACGAATGCGCGTTGCTTCGTCCCATCGGGCTTGTTCATAAGCAATAACCATGGCCAAAATCGCACCTAACACGCCTTTACGTTGGATAAGGGCCTGTTTAATCTCATCGTCGATTGGCACTGAGTCCAGTACTTGCTTCAACGGTTGGTCAAAGAGTGAGTCCAACAGAGAGAACATACCGGTCAAAAAGGCTTGTCCAGGCTCAACCTTAACATTCATCTTCTCAACCAAGAGTTCACACTGACGTGCGCGTATTACCGCTAAGCCATAAAGTGAGTCCGGCTTATCTTCTTTCGCGGATGCGATAGCCACCAGTGAAACGAACTTACGCAGTTTCTGTTCACCAAGGTAAATAAGCGCTTGGCGGAATGAACGAATCGTTGTTGGTGAACCGCCAGCGGAGTTTACGTAGGTAAGTAGCTTATACGACATGGTCACATCGAGCGTAATCAAACGCTCTACTTCACCAAAGTCGATAGGGTCGTGCGCAATCTCTTTTAACAGCTGAACGGTCGTCAGGAATGCCGGGTTGAGCGCACGCGTTTGGATCATCTCTGGCTTGCTAAAGAAATAACCTTGAAAGTAGGTGAAGCCTGCTTTTTTCGCTTCTTGGTATTCTTCGTACGTTTCTACTTTCTCAGCAAGGAACTTGATATCTAGCCCTTTGAGAGAGTTCATAAACATCGCTGCTTTGGCAATTGGCGTCAAACGGATATCGAACTTGATAATTGAAACGTAGGGTAAGAAGCGCTTCCAAGCTTTACTTGGCACAAAGTCGTCTAGCGCAATGGTATAACCCGCGTCAAAGATGGTTTTGATTGCTTCAAGTAATTCGTCTGTTGGTTCGCAGTCTTCAAGAACCTCAACAACGAGGCTTTCTTTGGGGAACAGAGTAGGGACTAAGTTGATTAGGCTTGCATATGGGAAGTTCACGAACCCAAGCTTATCACCCAACGTATTATAGTGGGTCGATAAGAAGTGATCGGAAAGCAAACGGCTAGTAGCGAGCTCCGGCTCTACTTCAGGGAAAGTGTTCTTAGGACCATCCCTGAATAGCAACTCGTAACCTATGGTTTTCTTGCCTGTGTCGAGTATTGGTTGACGCGCTACGTATGAATATTTCAACTTGGTACTGTGTTCGGTTTATTTCTGGTAGAGAGATAATAGCTAATTCACTAGAAATTACCATACACTTTCTAAGAAAGTCTGACCGACAATAATAATCAAAGTGAAAGTTTAAGCGTGATGTTAAAAGCTATTGCTAAACGCTCGATTCTGTAGTTCAAAACTTTGCGGCGTGAACACCAGCACTGAGCCTTGCGTATACCAATCGCCAAGTACGATACGGGTTTTAGTGCAATTGTTAGCATTGAATGTATGGATGTCTGGGCGGTGAGTATGGCCGTGGATCATCAGATCGACATTGTTTCGTTCCATCACATCTTCGACTTCTTGCTGTGTCACATCCATGATGTCGAGAGACTTGGTCTGCTTGTCATCTTTGATATCTGATTGAACCTTTGAAACAATTTTCTTCTTGATGAAAAATGGAATTCGGTTGAAGACCCATTGTAACCATGGCTGATGCACTTTTTCGCGAAAGGCGAGGTACTTTACATCTTCAGTACATAGGGTATCTCCATGCAATACTACCGCTTTTTGCCCGTAGATATCGATCGTAGAAACTTCGTCGAGAAGTTGTACGCCCGTTTGCTTAGCAAATTTTTTGCCGACTAAGAAGTCGCGGTTCCCTTGAGTAAAGTAACAAGGCACGCCTGTTTTCACTAAGTCGATAAACGCTTGGCGGATAGAAGTCGCGAATTCACTCTTATCATCGTCACCAATCCAGAATTCGAAAAGGTCACCTAATACGTAAAGTGCATCCGCTTCTACGGCTTCTTTCTTCATAAAGGTTAAGAAGCAGTCTGTGATGTCTTCTCGTGACGGAGAAAGGTGCAGATCTGATATAAAATATGTTTTCATAGGTCTAAAAAAAGGGAGCGATTCGCTCCCTATATCCTGATTTTATCGGCTCATCAATACTAACCGAAAGCGATGAATTAAGCTTCGATTGTAGTACCAGTGATGATCACTTCTTCTAGAGGTACATCTTGGTGCATACCCATAGAACCAGTGCTAACACCTTTAATCTTGTTTACGATGTCCATGCCTTCAACAACTTCTGCGAATACACAGTAGCCCCAACCGTCTAGGCTTTCGCTACGGAAGTTTAGGAAAGAGTTGTCGTTAACGTTGATGAAGAACTGAGAGCTGGCTGAATGCGGTTCCATAGTACGAGCCATTGCTAGCGTACCAACTTTGTTCGCTAGACCGTTGTTTGCTTCGTTCTTGATCGTTGCACGAGTTGCCTTTTCTTTAAGGCCAGAAGTCATGCCGCCGCCTTGAATCATGAAACCATCGATAACACGGTGGAATAGTGTGTTGTCGTAGAAACCGTCACGGCAATACTGTAGAAAGTTTGCGCTTGTTTCTGGTGCTTTTTCTTCGTTAAGTTGAACTTTGATATCACCAAAATTTGTGTGAAGGATGATCATGATTGTTACCTTACTGTCTTTTTAATATGAAGTTCGAATTCTAGCGCATGTTGGCAGACTTTCAAATCACCAAATCATTAACTTAACTCGGATGTTTGAGGTAATTCCTGCTTTTAGGGATTACCTATTAAGGTATGACTTGTTATACTGCGAGCTTATTTTGATTAATCCATAAAATAGATAGAGATCATGCTGAAGATATATAACACGCTCACAAGACAGAAAGAGGAATTCAAACCAATTACAGCTGGCAAAGTCGGCATGTATGTCTGTGGGGTAACCATATACGATCTCTGTCATATTGGTCATGGTCGTACGTTCGTTTCTTTCGACGTAGTAACTCGTTACCTTCGTTACCTTGGTTACGATTTGAATTTCGTTCGTAACATCACAGATATCGATGACAAAATCATCAAACGCGCTAACGAAAACGGTGAGTCTTGTGACTCTCTGACTGAGCGTTTAATCGGTGAGATGCACGCTGACTTTGATGCATTGAACATGAAGCGTCCAGATGTTGAGCCTCGTGCGACAGAATACATCACTGAAATCATCGAGCTTGTTGAAAAGCTGATTGAACGTGGTTTCGCATACGTTGCAAGCAACGGCGACGTGATGTTTGAAGTAAAGAAATTCGACGAATACGGTAAGCTTTCAAAGCAAGACCTTGATCAGCTTCAAGCGGGTGCTCGCGTTGATGTTGAATCTGCAAAACGCAGCCCACTAGACTTCGTTCTTTGGAAGATGTCTAAGCTAGGTGAACCTACATGGGAATCGCCATGGGGCCCGGGTCGTCCAGGTTGGCATATCGAATGCTCAGCAATGAACTCGTCTATTCTTGGTAACCACTTCGATATCCACGGTGGTGGTTCAGATCTGCAGTTCCCTCACCACGAAAACGAAATCGCACAGTCTTGCTGCGCGCACGGCACTCAGTATGTAAATACTTGGATGCACAGTGGTATGGTGATGGTAGACAAAGAGAAGATGTCTAAATCACTGGGTAACTTCTTCACTATCCGTGACGTGCTAGCACATTACGATGCTGAAACGGTACGTTACTTCCTAATGTCTGGTCACTACCGTAGCCAGCTAAACTACAGCGAAGATAACCTAAACCAAGCTCGCGCATCACTAGAGCGTCTATACACGTCACTTCGTGGCCTAGACCTTACAGCCGCTCCTGCCGGTGGCGAAGAGTACGTGACTCGATTCTCTACAGCGATGAACGATGATTTCAACACACCTGAAGCTTATTCAGTACTGTTTGAAATGGCTCGTGAAATCAACCGTATCAAGCCTGAAAGCATTGAAAAAGCAAGCGGACTGGGTGCATTGATGCGTGAACTAGCAGACATCATCGGTATTCTTCACCAAGAGCCAGAAGCCTTCCTACAAGGTGATGCGGCAGGTAACGACGACGAAGTGGCTGAAATCGAAGCGTTGATCAAACTGCGTAACGACTCTCGTGCTTCAAAGGATTGGGCAAATGCCGACCTTGCACGTGATAAGCTAAACGAGTTGGGTATTGTTCTGGAAGATGGCCCAGAAGGTACGACTTGGCGTCGTAAGTAAATCTTATAAAAAGGGCTGATTTTCAGCCCTTTTTTCTAGCACGAATTCTCTATTTTCACCTTTTCTATCTTCAACTTTTAATTAACAGGAATATTTCTGTGGCTCAGATGTATTTTTATTACTCGGCAATGAATGCGGGTAAATCAACAACGCTTCTTCAATCTTCATTCAACTACCAAGAACGTGGCATGACGCCAGTGATCTTTACGGCAGCTTTGGACGATCGCTATGGTATCGGTAAAGTGAGCTCACGAATTGGTCTGCAATCTGAAGCTCAGCTGTTTAAAAATGACACCAACATGTTTGATGCGATCAAAAAGCTCAATGAGGAAGAAAAGCGTCATTGTGTTTTGATCGATGAGTGCCAATTTTTATCGAAGGAGCAGGTGTACCAATTAACAGAAGTGGTTGATAAGCTGCACATCCCTGTACTTTGTTACGGCCTACGTACCGATTTCCTGGGTGAACTGTTTGAAGGTAGCCGTTACTTACTGTCTTGGGCAGATAAACTTGTTGAGCTTAAAACAATTTGTCACTGTGGCCGTAAAGCGAACATGGTAATTCGTACCGACGAGCACGGTGTGGCGATTGCTGAGGGCGACCAAGTGGCTATTGGCGGTAACGACAAATACGTTTCTGTTTGCCGTCTGCACTACAAAGAAGCGTTAGGTAAATAAGCAGCTCTATTTGCTAACGCGAAAGAACGAAAAACGGTGACCAAGTGTCACCGTTTTTGTTTATTGGGCCTGTGTTTTGCTTTCTTCCAAGCCGAGCTTTTGTTTTATTTCCTGCCGAGCTTTTACTTTGTTCAAAGTCTAACTTTTGCTTATTCGAAACCGAGCTTCTTCAATGCTTGATAGGCGTGGTCAACGTCGTCGGGGATCGGCATCTCAATCTGAAAGCCTTTCTCTGGGTAGGATTTGATTCGCTCGTAATCAGCAATTAATGCGCCTAACACCATATCTAACGGCAACTCTTCGTTAAAGTAATCATCCCAAGTTTGCCATCGCGACGTCACGGTAATCTCGGAAGTTTCGTCAGGCCATTGTTTACTGAAGGTTGCGTAGGTACGTTTCTCCATGAAGGGCTTCTGAACTAAGGTTAGCCTCTTCGGCGATAACCCTTTTTCTGTCAGCAACTCATGAGTGAATCGTACATTTTCCCCAGTATTTGTTGCGTGTTTCTCTATGATAATGTCAGAGTCAGGCACGCCACAATCTCGTGCGATAGAAGCGAATGTTTCTGCTTCTGAGCGTTCAAAGCTTCTTTCGGTAAAGCGTCCCACACCGCCAGAAAAAACGATGTAAGGCGCGATCTGTTGGTGATAAAGCTCGGCTGCATATTCAGCTACGCGAGTATCGTTGCTACACAATACAAAGATACAGTCGGAAGGCGTAACCTTGTGACCCATCGACATAAAGTTCCAAAGGGTGTCGACTGAGCGATGCAGTTTTATGTTGGGATTTTTGTTAGCAATAGATTGTTCAGTCATGAAGTGCGTCCAGTGTGGATTCGAATTTAAATGAATAACCTAAGTCGAGAATCTTCTTCGAAGAGATTAACTTGTCTGGGGTATCAACAACAGCGGGCAGAGGCTCACTGCTGTTGGCGCTTTTCAGTGCCGCGGCATAAAACTCCGCCTTACTGACTGTATTTGGTGTGGTCACGTTAACTATTTCATTGTGCAGTTGACTGATAGCGAAATCGACAGCACCAATTGCATCATCAAGGTGCAGCATGTTGGCTGGAGCTTGAGTGCTGACTTGTTTTAACTTGCTTGCGAAGCGTGATGGGTGACGGCTTGGGCCGATTAAGCCACTAAAGCGAAGAATGGTGTAGTCGATACCGGAATCAATCACTGACTGTTCAGCTTGCAGCATGATTCGTGCGTTATCGGAAAATAAAGACGCGTGCTCGTTATCTGAGGTCGAAAGGGGGAGTGATGCATCCAGCTCGTTCAGCACACCCGGCTTAGTTGGGTATACCGTAGTTGAACTAACCATAATGAGCTTTTTAATGTTGGCCTTTTGGCATGCATTGGTGAGTTGCTGCCAGTAGTCGGCATACTCTTGTCCTGCTCCTTTTCTAAAGCCAGGAGGGAAGCTGCCAATCACAATTTCAGTGTTGTTTTCGAGTAACAATGAATAGAGTCGCCCGATAGTCTGTTGTGGATCGGATGAATCAAAGCTAAACACTTCACATGGAATTTGTTCGCTACCAATGGCATCTGCTCCCGCTTGGGTCGTTTTCGTGACCACTACTCGGTTACCATGTTTTTCTAAATGTTCAGATAAAGGTGCACCTACCCATCCTGCACCGACAATAAATATAGAAGCCATGTGTTCCTCACAACTGCAAATGACGAATTTACAATAAGCCTAACAAAGCTTTGCCCAAAAATGAAAAAACTCCACGGCCGAAGCAAGTGGAGTTTTTACTAGAACAATGGAGCTTTAGTTTAGTACGCGAAGAAGCTTGTCTGCGCGCTCTGCCATCTCGATACCTTCATCTGTTAGGTAACCGCCGTCTGGCTGAGTACAAAGGTTTTTTTCGAATAGGCGCTTAACAGCGTCTTGAGTTTCTTGAGCAGCCTCTTGATGGACTTTAATTCCAGTAGCTGCACTACTTACATCAAATTGAAGAAGGAGGTTTAAATCAGCAATATGTTCAGCGTTGTACTTCATAATTGACCTATATATTCATAACGTTCTCTACCTTCACCTTAGTGCGCATTCTCGGCTCAGGCAATAGCAAATAAAGAGAATTGATAAGTGATACCAAATTGATTGATTAATCATCGAGTGATGAGTTTATTTTGGTTATATTGGGTGATTTGCACCCACTTAAATCATCAGTGATGTTTATTGCTAAGTGGTTGTAATATATTGTGACTAGAAATAATTTGCATTGAGCGAATATTGTATAAAAAGGATATGCATAAGTGAGAGCGAACAAAGTAGCATTAACGATCAGTATGCTATTTGCTATCTCAGGTTGTCAAAGTACACCCTCAGAGCAGACAGACGCGAACCAAACCACAAACAACAATAATGAATCGACAATAGAGGTCCGTTCATTTCAGTCTGTCCAAAGCGTTTACTCCGAATGGGAAGTTAAGCTTGAAGACCATGCTCAATTGTCTCTCTATGCACCAGAGAATTACAATGAACTATTAGACGCATGGGATGATGCTGAAAGCATTTATGCGGACTTACTTAAAGACGAAACTCGGATAACCAAGAGTTACTCCATTTTTTCGAGCCTAACTTACGCTGAAGCCTTCGATGAAAAAATCGCTTTGATCAAATCAAACTATGACTCGATCTTAGTGTTAAAGAAGAAGGCTGATCGAGTACTCGCGGATTCGATTGTCCAAATGGATTACCTGAAGTTTCTTGGCGCAGATACCATGTTTACCTCGAGCTACAAACGTTTGTATTCAGAATACAGCGAGTTGTTCGAGTATGTGCTGGTCGATGAGCTTGAAGACGCTCAAGAAGCGCAGGTGGAATTTCTTAACAATGCTCGCTTACTAGAAGTTAAAGTGGCGCATAAGAAATACATCGAACCTTTGAAGAACGAATTAGAGTTCTTGGAAGATGAAGATTTCGATGACGTTGTTCCACTGACGTTTGCTAAAGCGGCATCTCAAATTGCTTTGGCAGAAAGCCAAGTGAAAGCCAGTCCCCGTGAAAAGTCTATCATTGAAGACGCAGTTCACGCTGCGGAGTTCGAATTAAACCACGTACGCAGTGTTGCTCATGAAGTCAAAGTGCTGGCGAGCGTAAAAGGCGACCAGTTCGAACAGTCGGTTTTGAATGCAGAGAACCAGTTATTGAGCATTTCACGAGTGGTTAATGATGAAGATCACCGTGATGTTGTATTGCGTCTTCAGTCTCAAAAAATTGTAGCGAGTGTTAAAGCGCTGAAAGGCTCAGACATGACGGCGTCATTAAAGTCAGAGATTAAAACTTTGACTGAGCAATTAGCTAAGCTGGAGTCTGAAAACCAGAAGCAAGCGCAGCAACTGTCTGAAGCAACCAAGCACAGTGAGTTGCTCGGTGAGCAGATTACCAAGAGTGATGCTCACATTAAAAGCTTAGAAGAGTTAGTGGATAGTTTGAAAAGCTTAGGTGGCAAAGTGGCCAACGAAAGTGACTCTGATGTGATGTCCCCAGCTGTTGAATCTACTCTAGAGGATTCAACCCTAGAACAATCATCAGAAGAAGTGATTGAACCTTCGGTTTAGCATCACTAATTTCTTTATTTGTGATTGAGTTAAAAGCGCCTTAGGGCGCTTTTTTTACGTTCTGTTGATCTATGTCAAAATCTAGAAATAAAAGCGCTCTGTGAGCCATTTTAGTGTACGTTATTCTTTGATTTTCAACTTAACTTGTTGATATTTATAGATGTGTTATTTTCTATGCTGATAACTAATCATTCAGCAGAGTTTTCTTTTTACTACTAAAGTCGTATGAATTTGGAATAACTCGGACTATTTGCTTTCAACAAGGCTGTGAGAGCTATTTTGTGCCTAAAATAGCTCTTGAATTCAGAAATGAAAGAGAGGATTATCGCGCTCCCGACGACATGTTTCAAAATGTAAATCATCATGAATCTAAACCAATTTGACTCATTATTACCGCCACAAATGGCTGAGCGCGCTGCAGATATTGGCGTAGGTAAAGCAACCAAAGATCCAATCAAATCTTTTCTCCTAGCGATTTCCGCTGGCATACATATCGGTATTGCGTTTGTGTTTTACACCATCGTAACGACTGGTGCTGGTGATTTGCCGTGGGGTATTACTCGCTTATTAGGTGGTCTTGCATTTAGCTTGGGCTTAATTCTCGTTGTTGTTACCGGTGGTGAGCTATTTACCAGTTCGGTGCTGACTCTGGTTGCTCGTGCAAGTGGCAAGATTACTTGGCGCACGCTCGTTAAGAACTGGGCTACGGTTTATGTAGGTAACTTGATTGGCGCATTGCTGCTGGTGGCTTGTATGTTACTGACCAAACAGTACATGTTCGACCAAGGCCAAGTGGGTTTGAATGCAATGGCGATCTCTCAACATAAGATGCACCATGATTTTATCCAAGCTATCGCGCTCGGCATCATGTGTAATGTATTAGTTTGTATCGCGGTATGGATGACGTTTAGTGGACGTACTCTGACTGACAAAATTGCGGTAATGATTTTACCTGTAGCGATGTTCGTATCGGCTGGTTTTGAGCACTGTATTGCAAATATGTTCCAAGTGCCTTTAGCTATCGGCATCAAAACATTTGCTCCAGCTGAATTTTGGACAATGACGGGCGCTAATCCTGCGGACTATGTTGATCTGAACATGGCGGACTTTTTGATGAACAACTTGCTGCCCGTTACCATCGGTAACATCATTGGCGGCGGTATCTTTGTTGGTATGTGGTACTGGTTGATCTACCTACGTGACTAATAAAGGTGGCGCTATCGACAAAGATGGCGTGACTAACTCAGTTGACGAGATGAGTTAACGCTCTGTGGAAACACTGAACTGACTTATGACATTTACAAGACGGCCTGCATTGCAGGCCGTTTTTTATTGTGCGCCGAGC
>NZ_JBFRPK010000087.1:0-48988 GCF_041471965.1 Vibrio sp. 10N.261.51.A3 | reverse complement strand
GCAACGCTACCTCGTAAAGCCTTCATCCGTCTTGGTGAGTTTGCGGTAGCAGAAGCAGAGCGTAACTACGCTTACCTAGGTGGTGATTTCGGTGGTATCCCTGATGGTGTTGGCATCGTTGAGCGTTTCGACACGTTCGCAAGCCAATATGCAGCAGACAAAGGCGTTGACTTCCTACGTCGTGCACTAAGCTACGCAAAAGACCGTCTAGGTATCGAAAAACAAGCGTTCCTAAACGAGCTAGTACTGGCTTACCTTGCGTGTAACTACCCAGTACCACCACGTATGCTAGTGAACATCGAGAAAGTGGTTAAACAATACATCGCAGAAGAGATGTACGGCCCAATGCCAATGACGACTAACTTTGACTTGTTCGCAACAGAAGGCGGCACAGCGTCAATGACGTACACGTTCGCAACCATGTTCAACAATGGTCTATTGAAAAAAGGTGACAAAGTTGCGCTAATCACGCCAATCTTTACCCCTTACCTAGAAATCCCAGAGCTAGCAGAGTATGAGCTGGAAATCGTTGAGCTACGCCTTGATGAGACGACTTGGCAGCTACCAATGTCTGAAATTGAAAAACTTGCAGATACAGACATCAAACTGCTTTGCGTCGTTAACCCTGCTAATCCAGCATCAGTGAAATTCTCTGACGAGACTCTAGAGAACCTAACAAACTTTGTGAATGAGCAACGCAGTGACCTATTCATCATCACAGATGACGTGTACGGCACATTCGCAGATGAGTTCGTTTCTCTGTTCGCAAAACTACCGTATAACACACTATGTGTTTACTCATTCTCTAAATACTTCGGTGCAACAGGCTGGCGTCTAGGCACTATCGGTATTCACGATGAGAACGTGTTCGACGATACACTTCGCTCATTCAGTGAAGCGACACAGTGCCAATTGGACGACCGTTACAAAACGCTAACTCCAGAGCCACGTGACATCAAATTCATCGACCGTATCGTTGCTGATAGCCGCAGCGTAGCATTGAACCATACTGCAGGTCTGTCTCTACCACAACAAGTACAAATGGCGATGTTTGCATTAACTTGTCTAATGGACTCAGAAGGTCGCTACAAAGCCGCTTGTAAACGCATCATCCGTGAGCGCTACACAACGCTTTACAAAAACATGGGTGTAGCAATCGAAGAGAACAAAGACCGTGTGGATTACTACACACTACTAGAGCTAGACACGCTAGGTGGCAAACTTTACGGTCAAGAGTTTGTCGACTGGTTCAAAGCTAACGAGAAAGGTAAAGACTTCCTATTCCGTCTTGCTCACGAAACCGGCGTAATCTTACTACCTGGTAAAGGTTTCGACACAGTACACGCATCAGTACGTGTATCACTAGCGAACCTTACTCACCACGAGTACGAGCTAATAGGCCGTGCAACACGCACTGTATTGGATGAGTACTTTGCTGAGTTTCAAGACGCATAAGTTCAAGTCTGGCTTAGAATCAAATACATGATTTAAAGCCGATGACGTCCAACTCATTAAGAATAAGCCTCGGCGATGTCGAGGCTATTCCGACCAAATAAGCACAGTGGTTAGATCGATAAAACTTCCTATCTTGATGTTCCGTTGTGTTTATTTAGTCGTCTTATCCAAGTATTCAAATCCATTTCAAACTGAAAGAGCGACGCATGAAAAGCATTATTTCTATTCAATCTCACGTGGTTTACGGGCATGCAGGAAACAGTTCTGCGGTTTTTCCAATCCAAAGAATGGGACTCGATGTGTGGCCAATCCACACTGTTCAGTTCTCTAATCACACTCAATATCAACAAGGTTGGACCGGGCAAACATTCGGCTCAGATGATATTCGAAACTTGATTCGAGGCTTAGACAACATCAACGTACTGAAAGACTGTGGTGCGATCCTATCGGGTTATCAGGGAAGCGCAGACCAATGTAAAGCGGTTGCCGAGTCGGTTAATTTAGTTAAAGAAAAGAACCACAGTGCACTCTATGTTTGTGACCCTGTAATGGGTGACCCAGATAAAGGTTGTATCGTTGAGGATGGCGTTAGAACCGCCATTACTAAACACTTGCTTCCTATTGCCGATGTTATAGTGCCAAACCAATTTGAACTAAGTGAATTGACCGGCATTAAAATCCTCTCCCTTTATGACGCGGTTACAGCATGTAAGAAAGCATTGGAGCTTGGTCCAAAGATGGTGCTCGTGAAGCATCTTCACTCATTACCCGATGACGCGTTCAGTATGATTTTAGCAACGAAAAAGGCATGTTATTTAGCCCAACGACCGAACATTGAATTTGCTCAACAACCGGTTGGTGTCGGTGACCTTATCTCTGGCCTGTTTACCGCAGGGTTAATAAAGAGAATGTCTCCCGTAGCTGCATTCCGACATGCAAATAACGCGGTCTATGGTGTGTTGGAGCTAACTAAAAGCTATGGCACTTGGGAGCTACAAACAATCAATGCACAATATGAATTTGTAGAGCCTACCCACGATTTCAACGTGGTCAAAATCGGGTAGAGCGTTTAACTCCGATAGTGGTGGAGGGTGTACCTATTCGATGGGTCGCATCCTACAAACGAGATTACGAGCTAAAACTAAACCTAGCTATATTACTCCCAGAAAGAGACGGACTTCACTTTATCCCTATTTATTAACTTCTCTGTTTATAGCTGTTCTTTTGATTAAACAGAGTCTCTGAATCATTTTAGAGAACATTAAATGAGCCTAATTATGAACCGTCTAATTTCCTCGGGTTTTACCGTTGCTTTGTCATTACTTGTAGTGGCATGTAGCTCACCCCACACGTTGGATGTACGCGTACACAAAGACAATTACAAAGAAGTGGTTGTAGAAGAAGCGATATCAGTAAAAGAGCCATTGCGTATGTGGGCGAGTGAGAACCCAGACTTCTTATACTCTCCAATCGATCAAACAACGCCAATTAAAGTGTCAGGTGAGCAACTAAATATCTTAGCTTTGTCAGGAGGCGGCGCGAACGGAGCCTTTGGAGCCGGTATTTTGATAGGACTGGAAGAATCTGGCCAATTGAAAGACTACTCAATAGTTACTGGCATCAGTGCAGGAGCGCTAATGGCACCATTTGTATTCATCGGCGGAGATGCATTTCCGAAGATGAAGGAGGTGATGTTAAACATCAATGACAAATCAGTGCTCGGCAAAAAGAACTTTTTAAACACCGTGTTTAAAGATGCTTTTACTGACGGTAAAAACTTGAATCAATTTATCGCTCAGGCGTTCCCTGAACCGATGATCGAGCAAATTGCTGCGCGACACCGCAACGGTAAGCGTTTGTTTATTGGTAGCACACACTTTGATTCTGGAGAGCTTGTCATTTGGAATGTGGGCGCAATTGCAAATAGTGACATGCCAGATAAGTCTGAACTTATATATAAGGTTTTAGCAGCAAGTGCTTCTATTCCTGGAGTCTTCCCACCGCAGTTTATCAATGTGAAGTACGAAGGTAAAAGTTATGAAGAACTTCACGTCGATGGTGGTTTAGCCGCTCAAGTATTTTTCAATCCATCTAACTTCGACTATCAGCAGATCTCAGATGCTCTTGGGTTAGAAAAACCACCACAGCTCGATGTTATTCGAAATGGAGCACTGAAAGCGCCGTACCACTCGCTGAGAGATAAGGGTCTAGATTTAGTAGCAAAGAGCGTATCAAGCCTGACTCTTGCTCAAACACGTGGTGATTTATATCGAATGAAATACATCTGTGAAATCAACAACATTGATATGCAATTTACTTACATCGAGCACGACTTTGGTTACGCCAAACGAACCAAAGACATGTTTGATGAACACTATTTATTAACCATATACGAATATGGTTATCACAAAGCAACTCAGGGCAAACCTTGGGTAACAGAATTACCTTAATTTAGGGATATCGTAAAATGAATAAAACAGTTTTAGCGCTACTTATCATGGCAACGTCTAGCGCTGCCATGGCACAAAATGTGACCTCAATGGAACAGCAAAAAGTCGATAACGACATGCTACAACTGGCCGACGTTCAACAAGAAGCGGCGTTGTTCATGGTTGAAGAAAATTCAGACTACGTGGAGATTGACTACATTGGTCAGTGGGTTGACGTGAACAATTACGTCACACATAAAGAAGCTAAAGAACGCCAGCTTCAAAAGACCACCAAGAAATACATTTACTCGCAAACAGGTGAAACTCTAGAATCCATCGAGCAGCGAATTGCTGAGCATATTCAAGTGGACCAACCTAGATATTTCAGTGTCGATGTTTACCGTAATTACCACGGTGATTCTGGGGACTTTAACTATCTAGCTCGAGTTATCGAATACATTTAAGTTATTCGTTTGACATCAACGATAAAACCTACTAGCTTACGTAGGTTTTTTTGTTTCAAATTGAAGAATTATTTTCACTAATATTATTCTGACAAAGTAGATATTTCGCCAACCTGTGATAATTTAAATACATAACGATTAAAAGTAAGCACAACAAAATGAATTTCAGCATTGAACAACTTCTCGCGTTCGTTACCGTTTATGACCAACTCTCTTTCAGCAAAGCCGCCGTTAAACTCAATAAACACAGAACGACAATCGGGCAGGTTATTACTAACCTTGAAGACCAACTCGCGGTAAGCCTATTTGAAAGGGTTGGGCGCTCTGTAAAGCCGACAGAAGACGGGCATCTTCTTTACCATTACGCTAAACAAACCATTGAACAAGCTCGTACCTTCGATAAGGTAGCATTGAGCCTCTCTTATGGCGGGTTGGAAAACATCACCTTTGCTTATTCTGGTGTGATACCTCATCAAATGCTTTTGGATATTCGAAAGAAACTGCGTCGTGATTTCCCGATGATGCGAGTGAACTTTTTAATCCGAAACAAAAAGGATATTAAGAAGGGCCTTCAAAGTGGCGAGTACCACTTTGGATTAGTCAATGTGCATGACAGCCGGGGTATACACAGCTTTGATGCGACTTTTCTAGGTCACATTGAGTTTTCCCCATTCGTTCAAAAAAATGGTGAGTTCTCATCTTTGGCGCAAGAGGATGTACTTTTAGCGTTAAGAAATTCAAAGCAGTTTATCTTGAGATCGTTTATTGAAGAGGGAATGTCAGAAAAAGTAACCATCAGCTCCGATAACGAAGAAGTCGATCAATTGGCGTTAGTTATTAAAATGGTTGAAGCCGGTTTAGGGTGGGCACTGTTACCAAAAACGTTTGCTCATTCTGAATTTTCCCATTACGACATTGAACCTATACAGTCGTCTGAAATGCACCAAGGATTCAAATTCGGTTTCGCGCTTTGGTGCAATCATTCTAAGCAAGTGAAGGATGTAAAATTATCGGTTTTATCTGTTATACAAGAACATGTTGATCGAGTATTGAGTCAATATTAGCAAAGGAAGAATGTAGGTAACTTATTAATAGAGGCTCATTTATATGAGCCTTTTGCGTTTCTGTCATCTCGAAAGCTCTTTAATTTTGTAGGGCGACATCCTCTATATAGGAGTAGGGCAACACCATTATTTGGCCTATTCTATGCCCGTCGATTAAGGACCCCCTTTATTGGCAATAAGTGTTTAATTTCTATGTTTATTGCAAGGAAGCAAACTTTCGGCCGGGTTTCGTCACCCGGTCTTTTTTATGAGGCAAATTTTATGACTCGCTGCGGCGGCATTGTTCTTCTTTCCTGCTTTTTATTTACAACATCTTCTTTCGCATCGTTTTATGATCCTGTTGATGGTCAATTTGATATGGGGCATCACCTTGCGGAAAACGCATATGGCTTTTTGCCTATCCCAATTTTGATTACCGAGCCTGCGGTGGGGTACGGCGGCGGTGTGGCTGGTTTGTTTTTACATGAGACGGATGAGGAAAAGCGACAAAGAAAGCAAGCTGCTCTTTCTGCCATAGATGGTGGTGCGCAGTTAGTACCCTCAGCAATGTCAGTAGTGGGCGCAGTAGGGACAGAGAACGAAACTTGGTTTGTATTTGGTGGCCATAGACGATCTTGGATGAATGATTCCATTCGTTACACAGGAGGCGGCGGCTTTGGTGTTGCGAATTTGGATTTGTACACATCAATCAACTGGGGCCCCATAGATCATGACCTTAGAATAGGCACGTCAACTTCGGTAGCCGTACTTTCACAAAAGGTGCAGTTCCGGATTGGGCATACGCCTTGGATGTTGGGAATAAAGCAGTTATTAGCTAAGTCTGAGATTGAATTTGATAACATGGTTTTAGACCGAATTTTGGGTAACGAATCGGTTACTTCTGGTGTAGGGTTGGAGGCTGAATATGACACAAGAGATAATTTATTTTATCCAACCAAAGGTTACAAATTGTCTGCAGATTACATGGTGTACGACGATGCGATTGGCAGTGATTACAATTACCGAAATTTGAACATAGATGGCGAAGCCTATATCCCAATTGCCAATAAATGGACGTTAGGCTTGGCTGCAAATTATCAAAGCTTCGAACAGCAAGACCTGTTTGTATCACCCACAGCGAAACCGTACGTGTCGTTACGCGGGGTGTCATCTTATCGGTACCAAGGAGATGAGATTGAAACAATTCAAGGCCAATTGACGTATAGCATCACTCATCGTTGGAAGGTGTCTGGGTTTTACGGTTCAGGGGTTGCAAAGCAAGATAACGGCATAAGCCACGACAGTACCGTCAATGCCGGAGGTGTCGGCTTTCGATACCAAATCGCGAGACGTTACGGTTTGCACCTTGGGATGGATTATGCGCAAAGCCATGAAGAACGCGCTATCTACTTTAACGTAGGCAGTGGTTTCTAGAACAACGGAATAGGTTAAATTTTTCCAAGAAAAAAGGCGCTAATTAGCGCCTTTTCGTTTTCTATCACTTTCTTACAGTAAGATTACTTCTTACGGCAGAACTCAGCGATTACGTACATTGATTGACCGCCGTTTGTTTTACCAGAAACAAGCTTAGGATCGTCACCAACGCTGATACCACGAATAACAGTGCCTTGCTTAATCACTTGGTTAGTACCTTTGATTGGCAGGTCTTTGATTACTGTTACGTCGTCACCTTTCTTAAGTTCAACGCCATTCACATCAAGAGGCTTGTCATCAGCAGACATGCCGATTTGTGCCCAAACTGATGTTTCTTCTTCAAGGTACATCATGTCTAGCGCGTCCTGAGCCCAGCTTTCTGTGTTCAGACGAATAAGTTGACGCCATGCCGTTACTTGAACTGGCGCTTCCTGGCTCCACATGCTGTCAGTCAGACAACGCCAGTGGTTGATATCTTTAGGATCGTCAATCTCACCAAGACATTTATCACATACCATGATGCCGTGATCCACTGTTACGTGGCTGTGTGGCGGCACTGCGTATGCAGTAAGAGAAGAATCAGAACCACATAGTTCACATTTAGATTGGCAGCGTTCTAGCATAGTAGCTTCAGAAGACATAATGGACTCACATTTATTAGGTATTAAATTACGGGGCTATTATCCACTTTATTTACAATAAAGAAAGAGGTCGTACGGTATTCTGTCTTGATTAATTTTAGCTGAGATCAACCATTTGTGTTTTAAAGTTTTATGCAAACGGTCAACTAGGGGACTTGTTCGAACGACAGAGACAAAAATGCCAGCGGTTAGGCTGGCATTTGGTTTAGTGAAAAGCTTAAGTCTTAGTTATTCCAATAAAGCATCCGGTGCTGCTGCATCAAGGCTATCCGACTCTAAGAAATCAGCTACTTGAGCTCTCATTGATAGGGTATGAGTGGCATCAGAAAGGTCTGCTTGCGGTCCGATGATCGTTGAGTGTTTAGCTATTTCGTTATATTGAACAAACACACGATTCCCAGTTGAAGGGCTAGCTTTTGTTGAGTCAGTCAATCCTAACGTCGAATCTAACCCTTCAGAGCCAACAAATGAAGCCGTATATGATAACGGTGCACCATTATCATCATTGCCATTGTTTGGTACCGTTTCATCATTTTGCGACTGGATCAACAACGTTGGATAGCTAGAGCTAATTGATGACTGGTCCTCAGTGTTTGCTATTGAATGTGGATCGACCGTGTCAATAAGGGTTTGAGCGGCGACTTTAAATGCAACTAATTCAGTTTCAATTGCTGCGGCACTAGTTGGATTTTCCTTAGCAAAAGCGGTATAGCAATCGCCATCTTCAATGTCAGCCGCAGTACAAGCTGAAGCCACTGAATCCCGATACGTTGCATTTAACTGTTTAGCTAGATTGTGTTTAATTTCGGGGCCAAAGGTTTCCGATGCGAAGAGTAATTCAGCAATGTGCCCACCTGAATTAGCATATACCGCCGAGCTAAATTTATGTGTACCAGCAATTTCAGATGTAGCTACTGACGTAAATCCAGTAATACCGCCCAATGAGTGGCCCATAAATTTAACGGTTGTGTCTTTTACATCAACTCCGGCTAATGGTGTACCAGTAAAGTCATTCCCCACTTTTTCAAGTGCCATACGAAGACCTATTACATCAAGTGAACTTTGACGGATGTTGTCACGCGCAACGGGCAAAGCGCTTAGATTCAAGTAGTACAGAGCATTATCGTTAGTTGAAATAGCACCTCCGGCAAGTGAACGAGACCCATGAATAGGGTGGTCAATTGCAATGACAGCAAGACCTTCAGCCGTTAAGTTTGCCGCAAACGCATACGCATTCTCTTTTACAGAGGTAATACCGTGTTGGTAGATTACAACCCCGGTTATTGGGTCAGTCACAGGAGTAAACAAAAGCACATCAACAGCTTCAAGTGATTTAATTTGTGGTATTGGTGAATACTGAGTGACAATGCGATCACTATCTAGAGCTGTTCCACTTGCGTCCTTTGTGAGTGTTTTTCCCATTAAAGTCGTGACATCAGCTGCGCTAAGGTTTGTTGGGTCTAATCCTAATTTAACCAACTCTCCACCAACGAAAGAACTTGTAGAGTTATCCGTTAGTGCGCTTTTTATAACCGCTAAACTGTCCAATGCTGATGCAAATGGCGTTGTAGAGAACTTAGTTGGATCGGTTTCCAAGAAATATGGGAGTTGAACAGTACCTTTAGTCACGTTTACCGACGTAGTGCTGATACCAGCGTTAGAGTAAAGGAGATTTATCCCTCCAATCAAAGTGGCATTTTCTGTTGCATCGTCATCGGCAAGATATTTTTTAAAGTCAGCATCTGCAGCGATTGCTGTAGCAAATGGTGTTGTTGATGAGGAATCTAAACTAAGATTGTAAGCGTTTGTCAGATCGATATTATTTGGGTTTGCGCTGCCATTCCAATAAGTCGAAAGTGGGGCCCCAGCATCAATCATTCCGCCAATCAACGATGCTGTAGAGGCAAGAACATCACCAACAGAAGTTGTAGTAAACCAAGCTGAATACACAATCTTTTCCGCATCAATACCAACAGCGGCAGCTATAGCTTCTTGACCTTTAATTAAAGTTTGCGCACTAGCTAAGTCACCGGTTGAATAAGTTTTAGTGGCTGTTTTGAGAGCCGCATAGCTTTGCGATGTACCTACTGGGTTACCATTTACATCTGTAACGTCATCAGTAACAACAAGCAAATATTCAGACTTCTCATCAAAAGGAGTATTAGGTGTAATTGCTAGGTTTGAGCCTACTTTGTAAACTTTGTATTCAGAGCTAGCAACAGGTGTTGGTACTTGAGCCGCTGTGGATGTGTCTGTTAGCTTTTTAGAAAGCTTCAACAATGTCACTCCGGAAGTAACAACTCCAGGAGTATCACCAAAACCGTCGCCTTCAAACTCGATGTAAATTGGCATGCTGGTCGAAAAACCATCGGCATAATTTAATGCTGCTTTTGGGTTAGAAATGCTATCGTCGCCACCTGTTGGGATCGCTAACGTGCCATCTGTAGAGTCAAATAATAGGTTATTGCTTAAAGGAACTGATGCATTACTACCTTGCAAGAGCATTTTTTGAGTTGTCGCTCTTGCCAAAGACGTTTCTAGATAGGCTTCAAGTTGTTGGTTACTTGTTACCGAACTTTCGGTGTTGTCGCCACAACCTGCTAGCAGGATCGCTGAACATAGTAGAGAGATCTTAAAGTTACGTTTCATGATACGATCCTGATTTAGTTAAAAGTGTAGTTAAGCTGAACTGAAGAAAGGTAAGCGGTACCTTCTGCTTCGAAAGTCCTTTCTTGCTGAGCGCCATTTGTCTCAGTGAACTCACCGTCATCACTTACAACAAGTGCGAATCCTGCATCGACAGTCATATTTTCGCTCCAAACATAAGTGAAGCCAGCGCTATACCACATACGATCACTATCAGGAATGCTTAAAGTTGCTTCACCAGCTTGTTCGTCATAAGCGTAACCAGCTCTTAATGTCCACTTACTGTTTAGTTGGTACGTTGCGCCTAGTGAATATCGATTGTTGTCTTCATATTTTTCAGGTTTGTAGAAGCACTGACCTACTACACCGTTGTCAGTACAATCTGGACTTGTTGCTTTTAACTCCTTAAAAGTACTCCAATCAGTTTGTTGCCAACCGTAGTGAATTGCCCATTGTTCGTTAAGTTGGTGAAATGCTGAAAGCTCCAGAATAGAAGGAAGCTCGATTTGAAGACGACCATCAACCTTGGGAGATGTTGCTCTACCTGAATCGTAGCTGGTAAATTCACCGTCATCGAAATCAAGATCAACAGAAGAGCGGTAAGCGATACTAAAGCGATTGTTTTCGTTCAGCTCATACATCGCGCCAACATTCCAACCATAGGCAAATGTTTCACCGGTCATGCCTATAAGTTTGTCAGATGGATTTCCACCAACAAAGTTAGCTAGCTCGCCTTTATGGCGAGTAAGTTCAGCTTCCGCATACACAAGGTTTAAACCTGCACCAACGCTAAATGATTCATTCACGCGATACGCAATATTTGGATTTAGATTTACAGATAAGAGCGACGTATCACCAGCCATATCACCTGCCGAGATGTCATCAGGGTAATCCGTAGCAACACCATAATTGGTGAACATACCGATACCCCAAGCCCATTTTTCGTTGATTGGGCTGATGTAATATGCGGCTGGCACGACTTGTAATGGAGCAACATCTTTTGAATGCTCGTTAGCGTCAACGTCGTAAACGTTAACCTCTGGATCAACGATAGAAACCGCGCCTGAAAATTGGGCTGTATCAAATAGGGTCATTGCGGCGGGGTTTCTCGCTAGTACACTCGCGTTATCAGCTACTGCACCTTCACCTGAAAAGGCACGACCAAGACCTGAGGCAGAATGCTCAGCAACTTGGAAACCAGCCGCAAGTGAGTTACATGCAAATAGTACTGAAAGTGAAACGAGAGAGCGTTGTATTGTTTTCATCCTTGACCCTCCTAGGGCATCGAATTTCGTTATTATGGTTTGAAAACACACTGAGCATTTTTGGTGTTGAAGCTCTAATGTAAATAGCATGTTAAATTCATGTTTTATATAAAGTCAAAGAAAGAGTTGTTATTTTGTGAGGTTATGTTTTAAAGGGGCGGCACTTTAACATCGATAATATAAGTATAATCAATAATTTATTCGTGGTTGGAGGTGTGACCAGAGTGTTTATGCATCGTTGCGGTATAAATAGTGTTCAATAGCTCAATATGTAACAACTTTGTTTCTGTTTACCACCATTCGCTAAATCGGCATAATATCGACACTCGTTAGAAGTCATTAAATTGGAATTTTAAGTTTGGAATTACTCGCGATAGAGTTTCTTGGAAAACCGCTTCGTTTAGAAGGATCAATGGCAGGGTGGCAACAGTTGTATTGGGATAACACTTTGGTATCTCAATTAGATGCGACCACAGACCAAGAAGACGCCCGAAAACACGAATTTACACTACGCGCTGGCGAAGAAACGTTGCAGTGTCACGTTGAATCGACCGTTCAGTGGCAACCGTTTGAGATGACGTATAAAGCGTCGGTGAATGGGCAAACCATTACCGAAGGCAATCGAAACACCAAAGATATTGAACAACAAACTCCTGTTGTCGCTCCTAAACCAGAGAAGCGTTTTAGCTTAATTGGGTTGGTGTCGCTTGGTATGAAAGCGCTTAAAAGCGCCAAGCTAATCAAGGTCGTACTTGCTTCTGCGAGTTTAGCGGCCTATTCATGGTTGTTTTCAATTCAGTTCGCTTTGGCCTTAATCGCCTGTTTAATGTTCCATGAGTACGGTCATATTAGAGCGATGAAATACTTCGGCATGAAAACCAAAGGGATCTATTTGATACCATTTCTTGGTGGCTTGGCGTTATCCGATGAAAAGATTAATACGCGTTGGCAAGATGTGGTTATCTCAATCATGGGGCCATTGTTCGGCCTGATATTGTCGTTAGTATTTATGGTGCTGTATTGGGCGACTGGCGAAATGTTCTTTGCCGGCCTTGCAGTATTTAATGCTCTATTAAACCTGTTCAATCTATTGCCGATTTTGCCTCTCGATGGCGGACATGTTCTTAAAAGTATCAGTTTCTCGATGAACAGTGTGCTTGGCATTGTACTTTGTGTCGCGGCTGCCGTTGCTGGTGTGGTATTGAGTTATCAGTTGAATTTAACCCTGTTTGGTTTCTTATTGATCATGGGCAGTGTTGAAATACTGTTTGAATGGAAAGGACGTCATCACAGTCACTTGTTACCGTTAGACAAATACGGGCAAGTCGTGTCGTTCGTTTGGTATGTAGGTTTAGTGAGCAGTTTGATTGGTGTTATCTGGTATTTTGCATCTACTGGTGATCAGCTATTAAGCCTACCATTACAAATTCTTGGTACTTAACGAGTGAGTTTCTGTTGTTGGAATTATCCAGCTGCTTAGTGCACTTGAACTGTTAGCAAGCAAGAAACTGAAAATGCCCTAACCAATATGGATAGGGCATTTTTGTATTTACACCAGCTAGGCGATTCTTACTTAGATTACGCTTTGCAATTTGGTCTTGGTGAACCTGATTGAGGAAGCGTTTTTATCGTTGCTTGTAGATCTTTAATACGCGTACTGTGGGAAGGGTGCGTAGAAAGCAACTCTGGCGGTTGATTACCCCCTGATGCTTTCGCCATGTTTTGCCACAAGTTGACACTTTGGTTTGGATCGAAACCTGCTTGAGCCATATACTCTAAACCAACAACATCGGCTTCAGACTCTTGAGTTCGCCCATACGGTAGAATAACGCCATATTGAACGCCTAACCCTAACGCGGCCATCGTCATACCTTGATACTGTTTGTATTCTGATGCGCCTAACGCGACGTTAGTAATAGACAAGCTAGTATTAGCGATTTGAGACTGAGACAGGCGCTCATTACTGTGGTCTGCAAGAACGTGTGCCACTTCGTGACCGATAACCGTCGCGAGTTGGTCTTGATTGACTGCGACCTTGAGTAAGCCCGTGTATACACCGATTTTTCCGCCAGGCAGGGCGAATGCATTCACTTGGTCACTATCAAACACAACAACTTCCCATTCACTAAAACCTTGTTTAGGAATATATTGAGTGATGCTGTTCGCTACGCACTGAACATAAGCGTTAGTTTTGGCATCTTTGCTGATGGGTTGTTCTTTTTTCATTTGTTCAAAAGACTGTGCTCCAAGCTGAGACATGTCTTTATCTGAAAAAAGCAGCAATTGGTTTCTGCCTGTCGGAGAAGCGCTACACGCGGTTAGGCCTGCTAGTGTGAGAAGCGAGGCAAACTTCATCCATGACGTCATACAATATCCTCTGTGTATTCAGTTTTTATGCATGTTAACATCAACTTGCGTAATAACTAAGGGCTGAAAGATAACTAACAGCCAGTAATATAGAAAAAGCTATGCACGCGATAACAAGATCAATAATTAAGGAACCCACATGAGTATTTGGAAAAAGCCCGTTGACCTAGATACCTTCAACGCGACCTCAAAAAATACCTTAATTGAACACCTCAACATTGTTTACACCGAAGTAAATGACAACTCTTTGGTGGCAACCATGCCGGTTTGTCACTTTACGCACCAACCACTGGGTATGCTTCATGGCGGCGCATCGGTTGTGCTAGCAGAAACGCTTGGCTCATTGGCTGCAAACTTCTGCGTACCAGAAGGCTATTATTGCGTTGGGCTCGATATCAATGCGAACCACGTAAGGTCAATGCGTGAAGGGCATGTCATTGGTACTGCTGAGCCTATTCACTTGGGCGTCTCTACTCAAGTATGGCAGATCAATATCACTGATGATCGTCAACGCTTAGTTTGTACCAGTCGTTTAACCATTGCCGTTAAGAAACATAAGCGATAATAGAGTAGGCAGTCGTACGCTGATTTTGTCTTTAGAAGAAGTAATCAGTATTTAAAGCAGTAACCCGAGAAGCCCATGGTCATAACGTTTAAAAGTGGAAAAGTCATCGCAACCGCACATGAATTGGTTGTTCGTTTAGATGGTGAGCATAGAGTCACGCTGCAAGCCCAAGTTGATGCAATTCAATTGATCGGAAAAGGGGTAAATGTCATTTCAGCTAACGGTTCTGAGTGTAAATGGTCGATAAAATTAGACGATGAACAGCAGCTCCGTGAAATCGCTAATGAAATTGGCTGCGATGTAATGTAATCCTTTACGGTAAAAGCACTTAACCCTTAAGACTGAATAACATCTTAGGGTGTCGTACTCATAATTCACAATAAAATTGTGTCAGTAATATTGATTTTACGCCATAAAATAGGGAAACTGAATTCAATGTCCTTTGAATAAGTTTTCCTCTTTATGAGCAGCCCAAGACTTCGCGTTCAATTTGAAACCCTGTTTGAATACTTCGATGGTAAAGATTCTGATGTTCAACTCGACGACATCACGGATGTGCTTTGTTGTACCCGTCGTAATGCCCGAATGGTACTCAACAAGCTTGAAGAAGAAGGGTGGGTAGAATGGTTACCTGCAGCTGGTCGAGGGAAGTTATCTCAACTTATCTTTAAACAGAATCGTTGTGATGTCAGCGAGAACTTAGCAAGACGCTACTTGCAGGAAGGAAAAATTGGACAGGCGCTGTCAGTGCTTGATCACAATGCTGCCAAACTCACCCAAGTTATTCAAAACTACTTGGGTGTACAGTATCAAGAAGGCGAACAAGTTATTCGTTTGCCTTATTACCGTCCGCTATCCATGCTTAATCCGACAAAGTCTATGCGTCGTTCAGAGCAACACATCGCCTGCCAAGTCTTCAGTGGTCTAACGCGTTTGGATGAAAACGATCAGCTCCAGCCTGATCTTGCGCACTCGTGGCAGCAGATTAGCGATTACCAATGGCGATTCTTCTTGAGACCCGGTGTTCGTTTCCATAACGGGGAACCTCTGTTAACCAATCATGTTGTGGATACACTGCTTGCACTCGAACCTCTCAACATGTTTTCGCATATCAAAGATGTCTCTTCACCTGCAAATTGTGTAGTAGATGTTTTTCTCACACGTCCAGACAAGTATTTTCCCCTCGCACTAACGGAATCGGTCGCTAAAGTCACATTACCGATCACTTTACGTGGTGAAGACTACGATATTCGACCGATTGGAACGGGACCTTATCGCATTGAAAAGAACGACGAGAAACAACTCGTGTTAACCGCTTTTAATGGGTACTTTGGTTTTAGACCGTTAATTGATCGCGTTGAAGTTTGGGTGGTGGATGAGGCTTATTCTTCAATGGTTTACCCAAGCCTATCTAAGCCTGTTATGGCCGACCGTGGCGATAGCGATGAAGTAGAACTCGATCCTGGCTGCACGTATTTACTGCTCAATAGAAAGAAAGGTATTGCACAAGATCCCGCATGGGCACAGTTTTTATCTAACGCGTTGAATGCGGCGGATCTGTTTGTTCATATTCCAAAAGAGACTGTTATCGATTTGGGCGTGTTACACGCTTATGGGATAAAACCCGGTTGGTATGACATAAAGTTAAAAGTGCCCGTTTGTCCACCAGCAGATTCGAAGCCTACCATAAGATTAGCGTATCAATGCCAACACCCAATGTTCCCAACGCTTGCAAAGGCGATTGTCACGGTGCTGAAGCAATACAACGTCGATGTTGATCTTTACGGTTACGAAACCGATCCTCCGCACGCCGATGATGTTGATGTTTGGATTAACCCTATGGGCATCGCCAATAACAGAGACGACGCCTTGGCTGGCTGGTTAATGGACTACAGTTTTCTTGATGAATCTAGCCCGGCAGAGGACTTCGACCAATGGTGTTACATGATTGACCGTTGGCGTTCTGGTGAATTCGAGCAATTCCCAGCACGACAGTTAGGTAAACAACTGGTCCAAAGCAATCAATTGATCCCGATGTTCCATTGCTGGTTAGGCGTTAATAAAGATCAATGTGGTACGTTGCAAAACGCGAAATGTAATGCATTAGGTTGGTTCGACTTTAGCCAAGTTTGGGTGAAGCCTGACGTTGATTGAAATCCAAGAAAACTCAGTTAGGACCAAATAACTCATTTAGGAAAAAACGATGCAAACTCTGATGGTTACATTTATTACGCTGGTGGCATTTGCTGCTAAGTCAGTTTTGTGTCGCTGGGCCTTAATGGATCAAACGATTGATCCTTTGAGCTTTTCGATCGTTCGCATCTTATCTGGTGCGCTTACGCTTCTGATTTTATTAACGTTATCTTCCCAATCTAAGTCTAAACGTGAGTTAACAAACAACACATCGGCATATGCAAAACTCAAATCACAGTTTCAATTAACATCAATACTGTCACTGCTCGTGTATATGTTTGGTTTCTCGTTTGCTTACTTAGAGCTTGGCGCAGGTCTTGGTGCGCTGGTGTTGTTTGTCGCAGTGCAATTTACGATGATTGCCGCGCACTTGCTTTCTGGCAACAGAATGTCACTCATTGAGTGGGGCGGGTGTTTGTTATCTGTGGCAGGGCTTGTTTACTTGTTAATGCCAACGGAATCGACTCAAGTACCCGACTTAGTTTCTATTATCTTGATGTCTCTGGCCGGAGTTGGTTGGGGTATTTACACATTGGCAGGAAAGAAATCGTCAAACGCACTGCAATCGACCACCGCTAACTTTGGATTCAGTTCGCTAGTTATCCTTGTGGCATTGAGCTTATTAGTTTTGATACCGAATGCGTTAACGCAAGTGTCTATCACTGAGAAAGGTTTGATTTACGCGATTATATCGGGCTCTGTGGCTTCTGGTATCGGTTATAGTTTGTGGTATTACGTAGTGAAAAAACTGAATACGGTGGTGGCGTCTATTGCACAGCTTTCTGTTCCAGTTATCGCAACACTTGGTGGTGTATTATTGTTATCTGAACCTGTCACCATGCAATTTATAGTCTCATCAACCGTTATACTTCTAGGGATAAGCTTGGTTCTTGTCGCCCCTAAACTTAAGAAATAAAGAGTTCAATCATTAACTTCTATGGCTAAACCAAACAAGAAACAACCGACCAAGACGGTTCAGATTTTCTGTGCCAAATGTAAAACGCAGCTTTTTAAGTATCGGAAAGGTGGCAAAGGTGCACTCGTGAAATGTTTTAAGGAGCGTATCGTTGAAGATTTCACGACAAAACCATGTGTGTGCCCTGAATGCGGGATTGAATTTGCGCGAGACACTTTGGTTCGAGGTACGCCAGCCTACAAGTTTGTTGGTGGCAAGGTAACGATGAAATAACCCGTCACGATGAAACGACCAATCATTATAAACGAGAAAATAATGTTGAAACTAAAAATGCCACAGCACAGTTTGTGTGTGGCATTTCAACGTTGCTTTTGATACTCAGAGTAAAGAATTGAGCTCAGTAAGCTCTGACACGCCCTTGAAGCTTAAGAAGTAATAGCGAAACAATTGCGCCCGTCGTATCACACAGCATATCTTTCTGTGCATCCCAAATATCACCTTGTGAGCCAAGGAACGCGATACCTTCATCACCACCTGCGATCTCCGCGTACCACCACTCGATAATTTCATAACCTGCAGCAACACTCATAATCGCAAATAGCGCAAAGAAACATGCCAGCACCGGTTGAGCCAGTTTTTTACGAATCAAGTACTCAGCGAGTGGGTAAGCATAAAGGCCAATAGAGAAATGCGCGACACGGTCAAAGTTATTCCGTTCTGAACCTATCATGTTATTGAACCAATCAAATGGCACTTCCGCGAAGGTATATTTTGCGCCTATCGTATGCAAAATCAGCCAGATAAACATCAAAACGTAAGCTGTCTTAGTGAAGGTGAGCTTTGTTGATAACCACCAAATACCCACCAATATCGCGAGCGCTGGGACAATTTCGGCAATCCACACCGCTCTTGAAGAGGGAGCGAACGCTGAAAATAGAAACACAGTCAGATACAGCGTCGTCAATGACAGCAATGGTCGATTTTGAGCAAGTGGCGTGATTGTCATATCAAGATCTCTCGTCGAAGTTTTTAATAGTGTTACACAATAATGAACAGTGTTCAATTGGGTCTTAATCACCAGATTTGTTGAAAAGTGGTGTTATCGCCCAGTATCTAGACAAACGGTTGCTAGAGTTTCACAAAAGTTTGATTTACAACAAAGCGATCCTTAAAATCGCTCTATTACTACATAACAAGAAAGAAAGTCATGAAACTGGAAACTGTCGATTACCTTGCTAACGACGCAGCAGAACAATTTGTTCGCTCTCTACGTGAAACTGGTTTTGGTGTTCTTAAGAACCACCCAATCCCGAAAGAGCTTGTTGAGTCAATTTACGAAAACTGGTACCAATTCTTCATCTCTGAAGAGAAAGAGAACTTCCACTTTAATGTTGAAACACAAGATGGATATTTTCCACCTTCAGTGTCTGAAGTTGCTAAAGGCCACACTGTAAAAGACATCAAAGAGTACTTTCACGTATACCCTTGGGGTCAAATCCCTCAGCAGCTGAAAGAACAGATTCTAGATTACTACCAACGTGCGAATGCTTTTGCTCAAGAGCTGCTAGGTTGGGTTGAAGCTCATGCTCCTAAAGAAGTACAAGATAAATTCTCTATAGCGTTATCAGAAATGATCAACGGCAGTGAACAGACTCTGCTTCGTGTTCTTCACTACCCACCAATGCAAGGTGATGAAGAGCCAGGTGCAATCCGCGCTGCGGCACACGAAGACATCAACTTACTGACGGTTCTTCCTGCTGCAAGCGAGCCGGGCCTTCAAGTTAAAGCTCAAAATGACGAGTGGCTAGATGTTCCATGTGACTTCGGTAACATGATCATCAACATCGGTGACATGCTTCAAGAAGCATCTGGTGGTTACTTCCCATCGACAACTCACCGTGTAATCAACCCATCAGGTGAACGCCAAGAGAAGTCTCGTATCTCTTTGCCTCTATTCCTTCACCCGAAACCAGAAGTAGTGCTATCTGAAAAGTACACAGCAAACGAATACCTAATGGAACGTCTAAGAGAGCTTGGCGTTATCTAGTCAGTTCAATGCTTCGTCCCTAAAATTGGGATAGATGTGAAAGGTCAGCTAAGTCGCTGACCTTTTTTGTATCCGTACCAAAGAATTGCGGCTTTATTACTAGGGCGTGTTGATCTTTCGAGCTGATTTTTGCAGCGAGTTGCTGGGTATTTATACAAGGCAGAGGCTTTGATGTGTAGCTAGCCTACATGAGAAGCCGATAACGTAGTAGAAATGACCAGCAAACGCTGCCCGAAGGGTTCGGCTAAAAGCGTTTTACTCTTTGTTGAGGGAGATTTGCTTAGAATGACTAGGCTACTTCTCCCTCGCCGCGATTAAAACGCTTTTATCTCGAACAAAATTTAACCGCGAAAGGTCAACACGCCCTAATGGTTGTATTCAACGAAGTGGTACTCAGTTTTGACGATAAAAGGTGCCTTTAAGCCAAACGTTAGAAAGTTGTTTGTCCTTAAGCTCGACAAATCTTAGAAAATCGCTTTCAATTAAAGAAGATACGCAACGGATGCGAAACAGGTTACTTATAGTATCCACAGTTCTAGAAATCCATTAATTCAGAGAAGCTAACTGAGTCAACTATGTCGAATTATCAAGATGTGAGAGCAAACTTTCATTGCCATATGGAAAACCCATTGCTTTGGCCGATAATGGAAGTGCTTAAGCAAAAGCCAAGCGGATGGAAAGTACACACATTGGCAGCTCATCTGAACGATCTTGGGTTTGTGCCAGTGTTGGATGCTGTGCCTGAGAAAGAGTTGTTTAAAAAGAACTTCCTTATCATGAATGCGCTTTATCAGCTTCAAGAAACCTTACACCCAGATGGTTGGCTCCAAGTCCAAGCGATGGACATCGAATTGATGAATGGTCGTTATCACGGAAGCAGTCACAGCATCGATCATCAAGATCCACTTCGAGACTACTACATTAATTGGGTTAACTATGAAGCGGATGAAGGTGAAGTTAAAAGGCTGTTGAACGAATTTTGGACTCGGTACCGGAAGTTTGTTGGTGGTGATGAGCTCGATATGGATCGAAGCCGAGCGTTGAACTTATTTGAGCTACCCATAGACGCCACTCACCATGAGATTAGAAAACGTTGGCGACAACTGGCATTGAGATGGCATCCGGACAGAGACGAAGGCAACACCGCAAAATTTCAGACGCTTTGTGAAGCATGGCATGTATTACGAAGCTCATAATCGACAGTCACTTTTAACTGCCTAGCTGGGTGGAACCCTAAAATATAAAGCCCCATATTGTGAGTGACGCAAGTGGGGCTTTGTCGTAATTACGTTATGTTTTGGGTAACTACGTTATGTGTTGTAGCGACTTAAGTTATTGGTGTTAGGAGTGATCTTTGCTCTCACCACTTTTATGTTCAAAGGCATAGTCGAGTACTTTACGGATATAAGGCGCACCAACTTTTGAGCCACCGTTACCGTGTTCAATAACCACAGTTGCGACATATTCAGGGTGTTCATACGGTGCGAAAGCCGTGTAAAGCGCATGGTCAAGCAAGTGTCTAGCGAGTTTCTTCGAGTTGTAGACCTGGTCTTTCGCAAGATCAAAGACTTGTGCAGTTCCTGATTTACCGCCGCTCGTGTATTCAGTTCCCTTAAATGCACGTCTGCCGCTGCCTCGATTACCGTGGTTTACGAGTCGCATCGCATTGATTGGCACATCCCAAATTCTATCCGGTACTTCGGTGATTGAGGGCATTGGCTCCGGTTCGACAAGTTGTTGTGTACTGAAATCTTCACCATGATCTAAGGTGGCTCTTAAGATATGAGGTGGCATCACCTTACCATGATTAACCAATACTGACGTTGCTTTAGCAAGTTGCATAGGTGTCGATGTCCAATAACCTTGGCCAATACCAATCGGAACTGTGTCACCCTGATACCAAGGGGTGCGATAACGCATCATCTTCCATTCTCGAGTCGGCATGTTGGCGGTACTTTCTTCATAGATATCAATGCCTGTCGGTTCACCAAATCCAAATCGGTTCATCCAACTTGAAATTCGGTCAATACCCAAATCGAAAGCGGTTTGATAGAAGAATGAATCTACCGACTCTTCAATGGCTTGAGTGACATCGACAGGTCCGTGACCCCAACGTTTCCAGTCACGCCACGATTTAGAGTTTCGTTTAGAGCCAGGAATTCTCCAAACGCCATGGTCGTTACGGATGGTATCTTCAGAGATGACATGTTCTTGCAGTCCTGCCACAGCCATAAATGGTTTAACGGTTGAGGCAGGAGGATAAACGCCTAGAGTGGTGCGGTTAACCAACGGGTGAGCCGGATCATTCAATAAACGTTGGTAGTTCTTACTCGAAATGCCGTCGACAAATAGGTTAGGGTCGTAACTCGGGCTTGATGCCATCGCCAACACGCTGTTGTCTTTCGGATCGAGAATAACCGCGCTTCCAGTTCGGTGATCAAGTTGCTCAAAGACGTATTTTTGCAGCTCAAGGTCAATATTTAACACGATATCTTTACCAGCTACTGGCGGCACGTACTCAATGGTTCGGACTATTCGCCCACGGCTGTTTACTTCGACTTCTTGATAACCTTTGGTGCCGTGCAGAATATCTTCGTAATAACGTTCAACACCCAGTTTTCCTATGATTGTTGTAGCTTGATAATTCGCTTCTATCCCTTGTTCTTCAAGCTTTCTGAGATCGCTATCATTGATGTGCGCCACGTAACCAAGAACATGGGTAAGCACCTCACCATTCGGGTAAAAACGCTTTAAGCTGGTATCGATAGATAAGCCGGGGAACTGGTACTGGTGCACGGAGAACTTGGCGATCTCTTCCTCCGTTAAGTTCTCTAGAATAGTCACAGATTTAAAACGGCGGGTGTTGTGATAGCGTTTTTTGAAACGAGCGATCTGCTCTGCATCACGGGGGACATATTTGTCTAGCTTGGTGAGCATTGCATCGACATCATCGGTTTGCTCAGGAATCATGGTTAGATCAAAGACAAGCTTGTTCTCTGCAAGCAACACGCCGTTACGGTCGTAAATAAGTCCACGAGTAGGGGCGATAGGTAATACTTTGATTCTGTTGCCATCGGCACGAGTTTGATAGCTTTTAAAATTTTCAACTTGAAGTCGGTATAGATTGCCGACTAAGACAAGAGTGAACATCAAGATCCCACAAAACGCGACGATTACGCGGTTTTTGAATAGGTTCACTTCGATTTTATGGTCACGCATCTTAACGCGTTTATGATTCATTGAAGCCTCAAGGGTCTGTTACATTTGGTTACACTTGTCGAATCGGGACTTTATCTGAATATCACTAGGGTTTTGTAAAAGCTGTGTCATGTTTTGAGGGATCGACAGCATTAGATGGCGGTAAACAGTGCCTTTAATTTTCTCATTACAAAAGATGATAAGTAATTGATGTAAAGATTGGTTTTATGAATTTATAAAATTCAAGAGTTTTGACGACACTAGAGGTTAGGTCAAAAGAGGTTAGATAAATTTACGGCCCTCAGAATGAGAGCCGTAGAAGGTTAATTTGCTTATTTAGTGGCTTAGAAGCTTTAGTAAATTAGAAGATTAAAACTTCAAAAACCTAGAAGCACAATAAATCCGATATTTAACGAAATCAGTTCGAAGGCTTGAACTGAGATTTACGCATACGGTTCAGAGCAGCCATCACATCTAACGTTCTTGGTTTCGCTAGGTCACCGTAGTTAGGCATGTTAGCGTGCCATTCGTTTTCTAAAATAGCGTTAAACTCTTTAGCAGGGTTGTTTGACCAACCTGGAGTTTGTGCGAATTGGAACCAAGCCCAACCGATCGCATTCACTTCAGACGGTGATTCTAATTGCTCAAGCGCAGAAAGGTCTGCAAACTCTTTACCAAAACGCAGTGACTCTTTGCCTTTAGCATTAACACGGAATTTACCGTCAGTCAGAATGTTCATCAGTGAAGCACGGTTCAATGAACGCGGTACAAACGTTTCTAAAGCAGTTTCACATTCGTTAGTACGCTGAGTAGGGTGCTGAGCAATCACGTCTTTTGCTTTTTCAGTCACATCTACCGCTTGGTAGTCGTGCATTTGAATCACAGTGTTCGCGACATCTAGGTAATCACCAGAGCCACCCATTACAACAATGGTAGAGATATCCATCTCTTCACGAAGCTGACCAATGCGGTCGACAAGTGGTGTGATTGGCTCATCGCCTTTTGACACTAGCGCTTGCATACGCTCGTCACGAATCATGAAGTTAGTCGCTGACGTATCTTCATCGATAAGTAGAGTTTGAACGCCGGCTTCAATCGATTCTTGTAACCAAGCCGCTTGAGACGTAGAACCTGACGCATCTTGTGTGCTGAAGTCAGATGTGTCTTTCTGCATTGGTAAATGGTTGATGTAGTTTGACAGGTTCAAGCTGTGCACACATCGACCATCTTCAGCGCGGATCTTCATCGTATCAATCGCAGTTACAATGCCTTCGCGACCGTCACCAGGAATATGGTTGTAGATAGAACGTTCAACGGCGTTCAACAGTGTCGATTTACCATGGAAACCACCACCAACGATCAGCGTAATGCCTTTTGGAATGCCTAGGCCGGTCACGTCACCTTGGTTTGGAGTATTTAACGTAACACTCAATGATTCTGGAGCCGCGAAAGGTACCGCGTCTTTCATTGGAAGGTCGCAGTTACCCGCGATACGAGGTAACACACTGCCGTTTGCAACGAAAGCGGCTAGGTTGTTTTCATCCAATTGAGCACGCAGCGCTTCTTGGTCTTCAATCGTTTCACAATGTTTGATCATTGCATCGATGTTTAACTCACGCTCAAGCGTCGCGCGACGAATAAACTTCGGTAAGTAGAAAGTGATGATGTTGTTCGCTTTCTTAGCAAGAATGCTACGACCATCAGCTGGTAAATTAATACGGAAACGAATTTCGATGCCGTGGTCTGTGAATACAACAGCTGTGTTGTCTAATACGGTTTGACCCGTCAGCGCGATAGAAACGGTCGACTCTTGTTTCGCGAACTCAGAGAAGCTACGTGCGATAAAGTCACGAGCGGCTACTTGGTATTCGTAAGATTTTTCTTTCAGCCAATCTAACCCGGTCAAAGACCACGCGCGCGTTGCACGAAAACGAGAAGCTGACGCGTATGGGTCACCTTGGATGTGGTCGATGTGTAATTCAAAATCAGCAAAGTCGTATTGACCTTTAATTTGTTGATATGCACGGTAGTTTTGTTTTTCGAGCTTTTTAAGCTTTGCAGTCAACTGATCCATAACGAGGAATGCCTATATAAGGGGAAAGATAAAAACAGAAAGGCGGCGATTATAAAAATCACCACCTTTAGAGTAAAGAGAAAGTAGGCCTAAATCCAAAACTAACTGCTCTTTTTCGCTTTAAGCGTAACGAGTTGTCCCCAAATAGTTTTGATTGATTAAGCTGTGTTCGAATTCTTGGCTCGGCATTGGTCTTCCGTAAAGGTAACCTTGGCCCACATCGCAGCCTTCGTTAATAATAAATTGCTCCTGAACCTCCGTTTCTATGCCTTCAATCGTCACTTTTAAGTCGAGCTTTTTGGCAATTTGGACAATAGAACGAACAATTTCCGAGTCTTCGTGTGAGTTGAGCATTTGGTCGATAAAGCTCTTATCAATCTTAATGGTGTCGAATGGGAACTTCTTCAGATAACTGAAGGAGGCGTAGCCCGTACCGAAGTCATCTAGTGACAATGTAACGCCAATATCGTGCAAAGATCCCAAGGTATTCTTGGCAACCACTTCATCTGCTATCAGTCCACTCTCCGTAACTTCAAGTTCTAAGAAACGAGGCTCTAAATGATAGGTTTCGAGTAGGTGAACCACTTGTTCCGCAAAGTGTACGTTCTTGAGTTGAATTGCAGACACATTCACAGCCATCTTGAAATCTTCAACGTATTCGGACCACTCTTTGGCTTTTTCAATCGCATTGCGTAAAACAAAGCTGCCCACTTCGAAAATCAAACCGTTTTGTTCAGCCATGTGGATCAGGGTTTCGTTAGAGATATCACCCAAAACAGGATGTCGCCAACGAAGCAAAGCTTCAGCACCGACCCAGCGATGCGTCAACGGGCTAACTTTGGGTTGAAAGTAGAGCATAAGGTCATCATTACGAACGGCTTGAAGCAAATAGCCTTCGATCTTATTAATGTGAGTTTGTTCTTCGGTATGGGATTGAGAGTAGTAAGCGAACTTTTGTCCTGAATCTTTGCAGGCTAACATCGCTTCAGAAGATTTCTGCAGAATGCTTTCCGCGTCATCTTCGTCGTTCGTAATTGCAATCCCAATAAACGCGTGCAAATGCACTTTGTCACTTTCGATGTCGAATTCTGAATGACCAACTTTAACGAGCGTCTGGCAAAGTTCTTCAAGGCGATGGTGTAAATCTTTAACGCTAAACGCCAATACGAGGTCAACCGAAGTAGGGCGTGCAGTTAATACATCGATATCAGAAATACAGTCGATGCGTTTTCGGTATTCAACAAGCACTTGGTCTAACGCGTTATAGCCGTAGCGTGCTTGTATGCGTCTACCGTTGGTAAAACCAATATGAACGACTGCAAATGAGCTGTCTGTCAGCCTTCTCTGTGACAGTAGCTTGTGGTTTAAGCGAGATTCAAATGCGTTTCGGTTTAAAAAGCCGGTGCCGAGGTCGTGATTCTTTTGGAAGTTAATCTTCTGTTCAGCCGCTTTTCGTTTATCAATTTCTTGATTCAACGAGTAATTAAGGCTCGCGAGATCTTTAGTGCGATTGTAAACGCGGTTTTTTAGGTCGCGATTCATTTGGGTAAGCTTGGCGTGTTGGAATAGGGTTTTAAGCTGAGATTCAATCGAAGTCCGAAAGCTCTCTAACAGTTTGATATAAGTAGGGGTGTAGTGATTCTCTTTCGAGTCCAAGATACAAATGGTGCCAAACAGTTCACCGTTAGGCCAAAGTAATGGAATACCACAATAGGAGACTAAGCCGAGTTTGATGTCTGGGTTGTTGTCCCACTTAGGATCGGCAAGCGCGTTAGGCACAAGAAGCTGTCGTTGAGTTTCCATCACTGTTTCGCAGTACAGCCCATTCCCCAGCGTTTCAGAATCACCTTTGTTGTATGGGTTGTTCTCGCTACGACTGGTTGAAAAAACTTCAATGTAATTGGCGTGAACACGCATGATTAGTGCTGCGGGCACTTGATTAATTTGAGCTAAGAGGTCGACAATATTCTGCCAACCGTGCTCCATATCGTCTGGGATATCTAAATCGAGAGTTTTTATTTTCTTCATATGACTCCGAGTCAATTATGCTAAATGCATCAACACATCCTGTGTTAATTATGATGAACCAAAGAAAACTGTGAATCTTACGTTAACTAAGTATAAGAAATGTTGCACGAAAAAACCTCCGCAATTATGCAGAGGTTTTCAAATGTGAATCCGGGTCTCAGTAATGAGATAATTTTAGATTAAGGCTTTAACTTTATAAAATCTTCTGTATTAAGTTTCTGGCTATAATCTACCGATGGTTGAGCAAACCCATTTAATTGTAGAAATTCTTCTTTAAACCCTTGGTAATCCCCTAAGGTTTGGAAGTTATTTTCGTCCATCTTTTCTAGCAGTTCAGTTACGTGCGCTTGGGTTTCTGGGTCTAATTCCCAATCATCCATACGGATCAATCGCTCACCATCAAGTGGTACTTTGGATTGACCATAAAGTTTACTGCCAAACAGACGCTGCATTTGTTGGATACAACCTTCGTGGGTCTCTTTCTCTTTCATCACCTTATACAAAGCAAGTAAGTAAGGGCTTAATCCAGGGATGAAAACGCTCGCTTTAGTGACTAGGGCTTTACATACCGCCGCGTAAGCGTTGCCATCAAAGTTAGCTAACTCTAGATTAAGAGCGTGGCTGGTTTGGTGAAGGTCGATCTTAGCGCGTCCCAATGTACCGTCTAAATAGATAGGATGTGTGACTTCTGGACCCACATAAGAAAACGCGATTGTCTTACAACCCGGAGCAATAGATTCTGCGTTGATGAGCTCATCTATCCATTGTTCCCAATCTTCGCCTCCCATCACTTTGAGTGTGCTTTCGGCTTCTTCTTCCGTCGCGGCTTCAAGCGTGTTGGTGACCCAGTTGTCGTGTTCCAGAGAAATGGTTGCGCCAGTTACGCTTTCACCAATAGGTTTGATGGCAGAGCGCCAAAACTCATCGGAATCTGGTTTAGGACGAACGCCTGCAGCTAAGCTATAGATAATCAGATCCACTTCACCTTCGAAGTAGGTTTCAATGGCTTCGACAACTTGTGAGCGTGTTTCTTGCGAAAATGCGTCGCCAACGATGTTGATAGCAGTGCGTTGCTCTCGTTCGGCTTCTTTTTTGAAGTAGATGTTGTTGTACCAACCAGCACTACCTAGGGATTTTTCGTTTGGACCGCGCTCGAATGAGACGCCGATAGTGTCAGCTTTTGCGCCGCCAAAGGTAAGGGCAATACGAGCGGCAAGGCCAAAGCCTGAGGAAGCGCCGATAATCAGTACTCGTTTAGGGCCATCTTTGATTTGCGGCGCACTCTTAACAAACTTGATTTGTTGCTTTACGGCTTCTTGACAGCCAAGAGGGTGAGCGCTTTTGGCTACCACACCCTTGATAACAGGTTCGATCAGCATAAATAACCTTACAGTTAACGGTGATATGCACTCAGGCTAACGTAAAGCTGTGTAAAATTTATTGAGCTAGACCATTAAAACTTAAAGATACTGATATAATTCTTCGGCGACGAATTCAGCAATCCAAGGTTGAGCTTCTGGTTTTGGATGCAGTCCATCGTTCATCATCCACTCAGGTTTGAGGATGATATGCTCTAGGAAAAACGGCAAAAGTGGCACGTTTTGTTGATCAGCAAGCGCTGCAAAAACGTATTCAAACTGCTGGTTGTAACGCTTTCCGTAATTTGGTGGGATTTTAATCTGCATCATTATAGGTTTGGCGCCCGCAGCTTTTATCTGCTCAATGATCTGCTCAAGATTTGCAGACATCAGCTTAGGTGGGAAACCACGAAGTCCATCATTCGCACCAAGTTCGATAAGAACGGTGTCTGGAGCATGTTCTTCAAGCAATTGTGGTAGGCGGGCTAAACCATTGCCCGTTGTATCACCAGAAATACTCCCGTTAACCACGGTAACCGCTTTATCATGTTTTGCTAGCGCGTCTGGCAACAAACTTGGCCAACTCTGTTTGATATCCATGTTGTAACCAGCACTCAAACTATCGCCAAGTACCAATAACTTTGAATCTTGAGCTGACGCAGAGCCTTGAGCTAAAGAAGCGGTTGAAAATAAAATAAAAAATAAAAAGGAAATTAGTCGAGTCATGCATACATCCATCATTAAAGCAGAAGCTGTTTCCAAGACAGTGTCTACTAATCAAGAACATTTAACAATCCTAGAGCACGTTGATATCGATATTCGTGAAGGCGAAACGGTCGCGATCGTAGGCACGTCTGGTGCGGGTAAATCGACCCTAATGACGCTGTTAGCTGGTCTTGATGTACCAACGAAAGGCGAAATCAGTTTATTAGGACAGCCACTTTCACAGCTTGATGATGAGGCAAGGGCTAAGATTCGCAGTGAATCGGTTGGGTTTGTATTTCAAAGCTTCTTATTAATTCCAAGCCTTTCTGCGCTGCAAAATGTCACGTTACCTTGTTTGTTGAAGGGAGCAGACGAAGACATCGAACGCGCGACTGCTCTGCTTGAATCAGTAGGCTTGAAAGACAGGCTTGATCATTTGCCGTCGCAGCTATCGGGTGGTGAACAACAAAGGGTCGCGTTGGCGCGCGCATTTATGATTAAGCCAAAAATTCTTTTTGCCGATGAACCCACAGGCAACCTAGACCAACAAACTGCTGCCAAAATTGTCGAGTTGTTGTTTGAATTGAACTCATCCCACGGCACAACGTTAGTGTTGGTGACACACGATCCTAAGCTTGCACAACGTTGCCAAAGAACACTCAAGATGCATGTCGGTCAGATAGAGGAAGTCTAAATTGAATTCATCAAACGGACTGAATAAACGCCTGTTTTCATGGAGTATCGAAGAGATTCGACACGGTCAGCTTTGGCCAGTTTCAATCGCTTTAACGCTTATTATTGCTTGTGTATTTGCATTGTCGGCGTTGGCCGAACGTATGGAGCAGGTAATTGTTAAGCAGGGCAAAGATGCGCTTACTGCCGATATCGTGTTTATCTCAGCAAACCCAGTTCCACAATCCTTATTAGACCTCACTCAAGTTGAACAGTTAGAAAGCTCTCAGTTGACTCGTTTTTCAACCATGGCATTCAGTGACAACTCGATGCAGTTAGTGACGGTGAAAGCGGTTGAAAGTAATTATCCATTACGCGGTGAAATGATCTTAGTGGGTGCTGATAAAGCATCAAGTAACCATGTTGAGCCAGGGGAACTTTGGTTAGACGAGCGTATATTTGCACAGTTAGAGGTTGAGATTGGTGACGTTGTCACTATTGGCGATGCCGATTTAGCGATAACTGGACGAATCACTCAAGAACCAGGCTTAAGCTTTAACCCATTCCAACAGATGCCAGCCGTTCTGATTCATACAAGCGATATTGATGCCACGGGAGCGATTCAACCGGGCAGTCGTGTTAGTTTTAGGCTGTTTCTCAACGGTGATGATACAAAACTGCAAGCCGCGCAAGACAGCGTAGAATTAACACCAAGCGATCGCTGGCGTACTCAAGATTCTGCGAGCCGTACTAACGACATGTTCGAAAGCACGACTCAATATCTTTCGTTAACCGTTGCTATTGTTGTGATCATGGCTGCGACCACTTTGGTACTCACGTGCCAACATTATGTTGCGAGTCGCCGTAAAACCATCGCGATGCTTAAGAGTTTAGGTGCAAGCAAGCAGTGGATCGTTAAATGGTTGTCTGTACAGGTATCTTTATTAGTGGTTATCGGTGCAGTACTGGGAATAACTATCGGTATCGGCTTAGAGTTTTTGCTTCGTATACCTCTGGGTGACTTATTACCAACGCCACTTCCTAGCTATGGTATTGAACCTGCAATCTTGGCGATTTTATCAAGCATCTTAATTGGTGTTCCTGCTCTTGGTATCCCGTTAATTGGCTTGGTCAATACCTCGGCAATCAGCGTTATCCAATCAAGTCACCAGTCCAATGAAAGCTACAAGAAATATTTGTTGTTACTGGTACCGATTATTCCAATGATGCTGATGTATGGCGACAATCTATTGGTATGGATAGTTCTAGCGGGTATCGCTTGCCTGTTCTTAGTACTTGCGGTCGTTAGTACGCTTGTTCTGCGTTTGGTTGGCAAGTTACCGACATCGACGTCTATGCGTTTAGCATTGAGCCGAATTAATCGCACACCTTTAGCAACGGGGATTCAATTTGGCTCTTTAGCGCTTTCACTGATGTTGCTGTCTATCATCTGGTTGGTAAGAAGTGATTTACTGTCAGATTGGCAGCAAACCTTACCAGAGAACGCACCAAATGCGTTTGCACTTAACATTGCAAGCTATGAAAAAGACAGTTATCTCGAGACGATTGATGCAAACGAAGTAGAGCGTACTCAAGCGTTTCCAATTATCCGAGGAAGACTGACGACGATAAACGGTGTTGAAGCATCGGAATACAGTGATACCTCTGGAGAAACAGACGCACTAAGCCGTGAGATCAACTTCACTTGGGGAGATAGCTTACCCGAGTACAATGAAGTGTTAGAAGGTAACTGGACGCAAGAGCATGGCGTATCTGTGGAATCGGATGTCGCGGAGCAACTGGATCTAAAGATTGGCGATGAGCTGTCATTCACAATCAACAGCCAGAATGTTTCTGCCAAGGTGAATAGCATCCGCAAAGTCGAGTGGCGAGAAATGAAGCCGAACTTCTACTTCATTTTTACTCCAGATGTCTTGAGTTCAATCCCTTCTACTTGGCTAGTGAGCTTCAGATTAGAAGAACAACACAATCAGATGCTCAACGAACTCTCTCGAAATCATCCAACCGTGAGTTTGATGGATATTCGTAAGATGGGTAGCAAGATCCAAGAGTTGCTTAAGCAGATTGTTTGGTCGATTACCGTACTTGCGGCGTTAGGTGTGGTGGCGGGGCTGTTGCTTATCTTCACTCTATTGCGATTGAGCTTATCTCAAAGACAACAAGAGATACGCTTGTATCGAACATTAGGCGCGAGTAAGAAGCGAATTCTCAATACTATTTGGTGTGAGTACGGTTTAATGGCGTTAGTCGCAGGCTCAATTGCAGCCCTTGGTTCTGAGCTCAGCGTGGCAGGAGTGATGAACTTTGGTTTTGAGTTACAACCTTCACTTCACCCGATGTTGTGGATAGCGCTACCGGTGCTAACGTTCATCACATTAGCCGCGGTAGTGAATAGCTTAATCAAACGTTTATTGGCACCAGTAAACAAGGATTTTGGCTAGTCGTTAGCGAGATCTAGCCAAGCGCTTAAAACGGTCTAAAAGTGAGATTATTTATACTTAGTCATGCACTATTTATAATACGTCGCTTTAGACCGTTTTTTATTTAACCAACTGGTAGCATAAGTAAAAAATATCGCACCTTAGATTCCACTGTTTTTAGCATTTTTTAAAACTAATTACCCAATAATGCCGATTTAATGAACAGCGGTTAGTCCCTGTAAACAAAGGGTTTGCGCAACTTAGCAAGAACGTTATCAACAGTTATCCACAAAAACGGTGGATAACTTTAGGGATAAGTTAACCGCTATGTTTTAAGAGTACTGAGGCAGCCTTTATGTGGCGTCACTTAGGACAAATTTGACTGTTAGAATAACCTTTAAAACCCTATCTGGAGTTATTGAGTCAAGAGATTATTTATGTTTTTTACATAGATATTAAATCCCGCCTATCTAAGACCTTGATAAAAATGTGTTTTAATTCATCGCAGAACAAAAGTAGAATAGAGGCAGTTAATCTTATTCTACAGAACACGATGAACCACAACAAAACGGATACAAATCAACCTTCTATTGCCATTGTTGGTGGTGGTATTGCCGGAACAACGAGCGCGATTCACTTTAGTGAGTTGGGTTTTAAGGTCACTATCTTAGAAAAAGGGCCGAGTTTGGTTAATGGTCCACCAATTTGCCACCTGCACGCTGGCGGCAATTTGTATCGAGATATTTCTGTAGAGCAGTGTCTTCAATTGCTCACACAGTCAATTGATACCGTCCGCTTATTCCCTCATACGATCAATATTCGTCCGACAATCATCGCCGTTCCGCACAGTGATGGTGGAGAGCCGTTGGATCTGCTTCCTCGTCTCAAGATAATCAAAAGCGCTTATGCCGATCTTGTTAAACAAGATAAAAGCAACCAAGTGCTCGGTGATCCGGAAGAGTATTATAAGCTGTACAGCAAAGAAGATTTATTAGCACTTTCTGCGAAAACACAGCCTCTGAAACCAACATCGCTTGATGATTGGTGTATTCCTTTCGCCAAGCATACGGATTTAGAGACCCTAAAGTATCCTGTTGCGATGGTCCAAGAGTATGGCTGGAGCGTATTCCGACTTTCTGCGACCGCTCAACTCTCTTTGGGGCAACAAGCTAACTGTACTGTGTTAACCAACAGCCGATTACAATCTGTTGAGTCGACAGGTCAAGGTTGGTCTTTGACTTATACCGATGCCGAAAACCAAAGCTGCCAACTAACGACCGATTACTTGATTAATGCGAGTGGGTTTGAAACGGGTATCGTAGATGACTTTGTTGGCTCTAAGCAGCAAAGACTTGTTGAGTTTAAAGCTGCATACGTTACAGAGTGGCCATATTCGCAAGAATGTAAGGAAGAGTGGCCAGAAGTTATCTTCCATGGCCCGAGAGGCACACCGCAAGGCATGGCGCAATTAACGCCGTATGCTGATGGTGTGTTCCAACTTCACGGCATGACAGAAGGGATTACTCTGTTTGAGGGTGGGCTTGTTTCATCGTCAACAGACTCGTCACAGCCACAGTTGCCTTCGAAGCTGCTTAAGAAAATCGTATCGGGTTGGAGTGAAGATCAGCTTGAATTAAGAACTCGCGCGGCAATAACGCATATGTCTCAGTTCATCCCAAGTTTCAGTTCTGCATTGGTCGGTGGTAAACCTTTGTTTGGTGCACAACAGATTCCGGGAACCGATCCAAGCTTAAGAGCTTCAGACGTTTCATTCTGTGGGGATCGCTATGCTCGACTTGAAGTAGTAAAAGCTTCTTCAACATTAGAAGCGGCACAAAAGGTCGCTGAGCAATGGTTTGATGTATCAGAGGCGGCATCTATTGAAGACACACACTCAGTGACAATGTCACTTAATCTAAATGATATTGAAAACAGAGCGATAGATTTGACACAAGAACGTGGATACCCAGAAGCGCTTGCCAAGGTGTCAGGTCAAGATCACGCTTAATAGCCTATAATTAGTCTATCATCATCGACTGCGTTTAATTTCTTCAATTCGGCTTACTGTAATAGGTAAGCCGAATCTTCATTTCAACATCTGCTTAGATACCGAACCTCATCTAAATGACATCTTCCTAGTTGATTATTCTCAGCTACATAGCATTTAGCACATAACACATCGCAAAAACTAATAGCCGAAAAACTGAGCCCATTGGCACCAAACATCTTGTAAGCCCAAGCGATCGCCCTTGCTGAACGATATCGCATGTCCAGGTTTTGCTTGCGCCAAGCGTGGTAAATCGATTCTGGCGACACATCCTATCTTCGGATAACCACCTATGGTCTGTCTATCATTAAGCAGCACGATAGGCTGTCCATCTTGTGGAATTTGAATCGCACCTAGGGCAATGCCTTCTGACAATAGCGAAATGTCAGGCGAGTCTACGGGCTCGCCACTGAGTCGATAACCCATCCGATTAGAGTTTTGGTCAACGTGATACTGCGCGTTATACAAAATCTCTCTTGCTGACTCGGAGAATAGCTCGCTTTGATAGCCTTCAATCACTCGTAGGTTCACGGGTAGATTGTAATCAGGCGTGTATCGGAAGGTAACACTCAACGCTTTAAATGGATGAGAGAGTTGGTGTTGGGTAAAAGCGATTTGTTGCCCTTGCTGGCATGGCTCGCCATCTTGCGTTAATCCACCAATCTTTTCACGAGTGACTGTAGAGCAGCTATCAAGAGTTGATGGAACATCGAAACCGCCCTTAATGGCTAAATACGCCCTTAGACCATTTTTAGGCAAACCAAATGAGAGAACTTGCCCCTTAAAAGCTTGAAAAGTGTTCCAGTTAGCCTGTGGTTTACCATCGAGTTTCGCTTGTAAATCACCCCCGCATAGTGCCATCTCACAATCAAAATCGATTCGTAACGCACATTGCCCAAGCGTGATTTCCAACGCCGCTTGGTTGACTGGGTTGCCCAATAGATGGTTGGCCCAGCTATAAGAGTAGTCATCAACCGGTCCACCTTGCGTTAATCCAAGATGAGCAACACCAAATCGCCCAAAGTCTTGAATCAAACTCAACGGGCCGGGCTTAATCACTGTCAGTGTTGGTTTAGTTTTTGTCTTAGCCATTTACGATGCCTCCACCTAACTCTACAAATTCTTTTTTTGAAATCGCTATGAAACGGACGGTATCACCAACATTAAGCAGAGACAGTGGTCTTTGCGTGATATCGGCATTCTTCAACTGGCTATGATCGAACAACGGAAGTGGGCAATTGCCAATAATATTCCAACCGCCCGGTGAATCCGAAGGGTACACAGCTGTTTTAGTATCCGCGATGGCGATGCTGCCTTTGGGCACATTTAAGCGTGGTGTCGAGTGGCGGGGCAAAGCAAGCTCATTAACCACATCAGACATAAACGCAAAGCCAGGCGTAAACCCAATCGCACTAACGCTGTATGTCTGTGAGGTGTGATATTGAATAATATCCTCCAGAGATAGGCCTCTGTCTTGATATCGGTCTAAATCGAGCGCCGTTTCTGGTGAGTAATAGGCAGGAAGCTCAATCGTATTACGAGTTTTATTAACACTAGAAAAGGACGATAGAGCATGACTCAACAAATTATTGAGCTGTTCAATGAGCTGCTGTTCTGATATGCGGTAAGGTAGGTAATCGACCAATATTGTGTGGTAAGCCGGTGTCACATTCATCAACACAGATGCTAAATTTTGGCGAATGGCATCGGAAAAGTGAGCCATGTAATGCGCATATTCGGCGCTAGATTGATTATTTGAAGGCGATAGCGTCAAGGTCACCAAAACGCTGCATTCCGCGACTGGCGCTATATTGAATTCAATCTGATTCGTCGTCATTTCGTTTCCATACGTTTGTTTGCTTACTTGGCGTGTCTCACTTCCGTGTCCAAGCCAATACAAGTCAATTAGATCTCACGAGCGATTAGACCATGCGTCATACCAATCACACGCTTCATACTAATTAAAAGCGTTGAGGTCTTGTCTGATTTTTCTAATTAATGCGATGGATTGAGGGTTATCACCATGAACACAGATAGTATCGGCTTCAATAGGCAGCCTTTCGCCCTCTAAAGTCGTAACCGAGCCATAGTTAATGATTTGCATAACTTGGTTATAGATATCGTCTTGATTGACGTAAACCGAGCCTTTTTGAGTACGTGGCGCTAATTGTCCGTTATTTAAATAAGCACGGTCGGCAAACGCTTCAAACAAGAGAGGCAAGTCATGATCGTCAGCAATATCCAAATACTGTTGATTGTCTGATGAAGAGAGAATCATCAACGGGATGTTAAATTCAGCGACGGCTTGGGCTACCGCATTAAATACATCGATGTTTGCCATCATATCGTTGTAAAGGGCGCCATGAGGTTTCACATAGCCAACAGAGGTGTGGTGATAGCGGCAAAGGGCTTTTAATGCACCGACTTGATAGCACACCAATTCACTGATCTCGTCCATGGTATGTGGAATAGAACGGCGACCAAATCCAACGAGATCTTGATAACCGGGATGAGCACCAATTTGGGTGTGATAGTGCTGTGCCAGTTTTATCGTCTTGGACATAACGTGCGGATCAGACGCGTGGAAGCCACAAGCGATGTTTGCCATATCGACCCATTCCATGACCGACTCGTCATCGCCCATCTTCCAATTGCCGAAACTTTCTCCCATGTCGCAATTAAGCAAAATCTTCGTTGTCACGTGGTGCTAATCCTTTACGTTTAGGTAAGTAATGACGGTCTTATAAATACCATAAATAAACAGTGACCTAACTCAAACTTTCGACACCGTAGATTTACCAGTATGGTATTTTGTATATAGTTGAACTATTGATTAAAGGATTAATATCTATCTGTATATTAGGTGAGCACATGATATCCCGCCAGGTTTGCTTAGGACTAGCATTAACGACACCTGTTTTTGTCTCTGCTCAAGAAAACTCTCTAGACCAACTCATGTCGATGAGCCTTGAAGAGTTGTCTATGTTAGATGTCGAAATGGAAACGGCTTCGAAAGTGACACAAAAACTTACCGAGATTTGTGTCAACCAAGAGTCCGTATATGTGAGGATCTCTCATGAATTCTAAATGGCTTAAGCACCGCATTAAGCTCGGCTTATCTAAACTAGGCTTAGCGGCTTTAACGATGCTTATTGTGCCGTTGAACACCTCAGCTGCTAGCTTCAAACCTTATGAAGTGAAAGCGGTGTACCTTTTTAGAATTGCGAATTTTATACGTTGGAATGATGAAAGCTCAATGAACGCTGTGAACTTTTGTGTGATTGGCGATGAAAAGGTAAGCCAAGTGCTAACGTCAATTACCGAGGGGAAATCTATTCGTTCGCTCGCTATCCGAGTTCAACAGTCGATTACTTCTAAGTGTGATATTACGTATTTGTCTGACCGTAAAAATGACCAATTTCTTAGTCAAGAGCACTCGCCACATACTGTGACAATCAGTGATATCCCTAACTTTACGGACTTAGGTGGAATCATTGAACTCACGCACATCGATAATAAGCTCAAACCTAAGATCAATCTAGAGAACGCAAGGCGCGGTGACTACGTCATTGGCTCGAACCTGTTACGAATCGCTATAGTGGAGGGCCAATAATGTTGTCTTTCATTAATAACATATCGATTAAAAACAAGCTGATATTACCCATTATCATCTTCATCGCAGTCACTTTTGTAACGATCCAATCGGTAAATTACACTGTCACGTTTGAGAGAGAGAAAGAGAGTCTTATTCAGCGTGTTAAAGTGCTAGCACAAGGTGTTGCTTATAACTTGCAAGCCGCGATTTTATTTGAAGACAAGTCATCGGCTCAGGAAATATTGTCAGCTTTCGTCGCAGATAAAGATATTGTTAGAGTGAAGCTCTATGACATCAACGAACAGCTTTTTGCCAGCTATCAGGTGAGCAACACTCTGGTTCCAAGGCCAAACGCAGAAGAATTAGACGATATCGCCGATCATCAATTTGCCATCTCTGAGCATTTCATCTTCTTGCTCGTTCCAGTGACACTGGATGGCGCAGTGATCGCGAACTTGAGAGTAACAATATCGAAAGAGACGTTTAATTCAATCTTAACGAATATTTTCAAGGTTGCGGTCGTCTACCTGTTGTTTCTGGTGATGTTAGGCGGAGTAGTGGTCAAATTGGTGCAACGCTTGATTATCGAACCGATGTTTGACCTCAATGAGGCGATGCAAGCCTTTGTTGAGCGTCGTTCGAAGCAGCCTAAATTAGTCGTAACGAACCGCGATGAAATCGGCGATCTGGTTCGAGCTTTCAATACCATGTTAGAAAGGCTTCAACATCGCGATAACCAAATCAATTTTACGTTAGACAAGTTACAAGAAGAAAAATCATTCGCAAATGAGGTCATTGAAACCGTTCAGCACTCTTTGTTGGTGGTGGATGAAAAAGGGCTCATTCTTCATGCGAACGCAGCTACTCGGGATATTTTTAAATGCTCGGAAGCCTTTCTTGAGAATTTGTTGATCCAAGAGTTGATCGCGACCAAGCAAACGGGTTACTTACAAGATGTTATTGATGCCAATATTGAACTTAATGACGAATTGCTGGAAACCACCGATCTCTTTCAATCAAAACGCTGGCTTCGTGTGAGCAGTCGTTCTTTGACAAAACATGGTCGTATTCTTTATGCAATCCAAGATGTCACCGACATAGAAACGGCCATGAGTCGCCAACGTATTGCTGCGGGTGTTTTCGAAAACAGTAAAGACGGCTTGATCGTGCTCAACTCATCCAATGTGATAACCATGGTTAACCCGGCGATCACACAACTTCTCGGTTATCACTCTGATCTGCTGGTGGGCAAAACACCATTTGAAGTATTTTCGTGGCAGCAATTTTCATCATTGATGCCGACAATTCGCAGTTCGTTAGACAACTATGGTCAATGGCAAGGCGAAGTGTGGGAGAAAAGCGCGTCCGGCACGTTAGTTCCAATGTTTGTCAAAGTGAATCGAATTGCCTCAGACAACGAGAAAGACGAGTTTGATATGGTATTAACGCTGTCTGATTTATCCAACGTTAAAGAGATGGAAAGACTCGAACACTTGGCTCATCACGATGCATTAACCGGGTTAGCGAATAGAGCGCAGCTGTATAAGGTTATGGATGATGTTGTCACGTCGAGCCACTATTCAAATCAGCATTTTGCGGTTATTTACTTGGATTTGGATGGCTTCAAAGAAGTGAATGACAACTATGGTCACGATGCGGGTGACGAAATCCTTAAAGAAGTGTCAAACCGGTTATTATCTCAGGTAAGAGCGGGGGATTTGGTTGCACGTTTGTCGGGTGATGAATTTGTTCTTATTATTAAACAGACAAACAAAGTCTTATTAGCGAAGTTAGCCGAGCGATTGTTGGATCTGATCGGGCAAGAAGTGAATTATAAACAGCGTTCACTTCATGTTGGGGCGAGCTTAGGTATCAATTTAGTTGATGGCTCAGAGCGTGATATTGACGTGATTCTAAAGGTTGCTGATGAGGCTATGTACCAAGCGAAACGCAAAGGAAAAGGTCAGTTTGTGTTCGCTCGTGAGGGTAAATAGGCACCGGTGTTTGTGAGCTCACCCTAAGTTGTTGTATCATAAGTGATAGGTTGAATATTTTTAATTAAAAGGTCTGCTAAGCATGAATGTTTTAGTTACAGGTGGCATGGGTTACATTGGTAGCCATACAAGTATCCAGATGATCAACGCAGGTATGACACCTGTACTTTTTGATAGCTTGTACAACAGCAAACCAAGCGTTCTAGAGCGCATCGAAAAAGTCTCGGGCGTTCGTCCCAACTTCATTGAAGGTGACGTTCGTGATAAAGCGCTTTTGACTGAAACTATGAAGCAACACAACATCGAAGCGGTTATCCATTTTGCTGGTCTGAAAGCCGTCGGAGAGTCTGTGGAAAAGCCTCTTGAATACTACGACAACAACGTAAACGGCACTTTAGTTCTTGTTGATGCAATGCGTGATGCGGGTGTAAAAACCTTGGTATTTAGCTCTTCAGCAACGGTATACGGTGATCCTGCAAGTGTGCCAATTACTGAAGACTTCCCAACAAGCGCTACCAACCCATATGGTCGTAGTAAACTAATGGTTGAAGAGTGTTTAACCGATTTCCAAAAAGCCAATCCTGATTGGAGCATTACACTGCTGCGTTACTTTAACCCTGTAGGTTCACATCCAAGTGGTGAGCTAGGTGAAGACCCGCAAGGTATCCCAAATAACCTAATGCCATTTGTCTCTCAAGTAGCAGTGGGCCGCCGTGAATTCCTATCTGTATTTGGTAGCGATTATCCAACAAAAGACGGGACTGGCGTTCGCGATTACATCCACGTAATGGATCTGTCTGATGGCCACATCGCAGCGCTTGAGAAAGTAGGGTGCAAAGACGGTCTTCATATCTACAACCTTGGTACGGGTAACGGTTCAAGTGTGTTAGACATGGTTAAAGCATTCGAACAAGCAAGCGGTAAAGAGATCCCTTACAAGCTAGTTGAACGCCGTCCTGGTGACATCGCAGAGTGTTGGGCAGATCCAGCTAAAGCTCAGAAAGAACTGGGCTGGAATGCAAGCCGCACATTGGCTGAAATGACCGAAGATACATGGCGCTGGCAGTCAACAAACCCGAATGGATTCCCTAGTTAACCTAGTGGTTTCGTGAATGATTCAAAAATTAAAAGATGCTTTCGGGCATCTTTTTTGATCTTAATCGAATAAAAAGTAAATTAGTGGTTAAAAAGTATCATTCTGTATCCGCTGTGTTATTATGCTCGCGAATTATATGTTTAATGTTAATTTTCTTTGGAGTTAATCATGGAACTAGGCCTAATCATCACTTTCATCGTTGCTGCTGCAGTAATGGTTAAAAAAGAGATGGCAGAGAAGTAATTTCACTTATTACCTTTTTTATACAATTTTTTAGTGAAATAAATTAAAAGCCAGCAATTAAGCTGGCTTTTTAGTTTCTGCTGTATCAGATTCTGTCGTTAAGTTTTCTAACGAGTTAGAATTCGTATTTAGCTGTAATTGACCAGTTACGACCTGCTTGCGTGTAATCTTTATCTTCTTGTGAGAATCCACGAACGTCATTCCACGAGTAGTACTCTTCATCCGTAACGTTGAAGAGACCTGCTCTAAGCGTAAGATCTTTCATCGGCAAGTAGTATGCTGTTAGGTCAACTACAGTTGCTGAATCAATTGGTAGAATTTCATCATTCAAACCATCGCTGTTGATATCACTAGACTTCTTACCTGCTGTGTAGCTTATGTTAAGTGATGTACCCCATAGTGCTGAAGGAGCATCATAGTTAAAACCAACGACAGCGTTCCAAGGGTTTACACTGTTAAGAGGATTACCTTCGCCATCTTCACCTTCAGTATACGTTGCAGAAACACGAGTACTAACACCTTTCACTGGCATGAAGCTATTCCAAGACTGTGTATTTGACGCTTCGATACCTTTAATTACGGCTTCATCAATGTTTACATTCTGATATATTGTTGGATCGGCCGGAGTGGCTGAGCCACTAACTGCTACGTTATCAATAAAGTTATCATAATCGCTGTAGAAGATAGCGATTTCGCTTGATGAATAATTTGTGTTATGACGCCAACCTAACTCGTATGAAATACTTTCTTCAGCTTCTAAGTCAGGGTTAGGGGCATTCAAATAACCGTGAGCAGGATTACCAAATGAGTAGTAAAGCTCTTGGAAATCAGGAGCTCTAAAGCCTTGGCTGATTTGACCGAAGATCTTATTTTCATCATTAAGCGTGTAAGTTGTACCCAAACGTCCGGTAACAGCTGAGTCTGAATATTTTGCATAAGACTCTTCTGGGTTACCACTTGGGTTTTGACTTGTATCACCTGGATCAGTTTCAAAACCATCAAAACGAACACCCGGAGTAATCATCCAATTTCCGATCGTCATTTCATTTTGAGCAAAGAATCCATATTTTCTTTCAGATGCGGCAGGGATGTAGAAAATAACTTGGTCTGCGCTGATGGAGTTATATTCGTTATTAACGTTTTTAATGTCTTTGTCCGAATATGAAGCGCCATAGATAAAGTAGTTTTCTACATTACCCGTCATGAAGAACTTATCGAATTGCACATCAAATTGATAACCTTCATCCTCGTAGATATAGTCCTTTTTCTGAACATTACCTGCCGGAGGTAGGAACATACCGCCATTAGAAGTACGATTAGTTACGCCATTCTCTTCTTTGCTCAGCCAGTCAGCTTGCCAAGTAATAGTATCTGCAAACGCTAGGTCAGCATCCCAAATATGTTTGATACCGATTTGCTGTTGGCTAGTTGTGTCTTCGCCAGTGTAGTCGGTGTAACTTGCACTATTTAAATCGGTATCACCAGAATTCTCAATGAAGTTACCAGAAAACTCTAAACGGTGTTGTTCGTTTAATTGGTACTGAAGCTTAACCAACAAGTTGTTGTTCTGAGTATCTTGCTCATCAGGTGTACCAAAGTTATCAGTTTGCTCACCGTCTCTGCGAGTATAAGCAACTAACGTTTCTAGGTCGCCAATACGATTTGCTAAAGCAACCGATTCGCTAAAGGTATTATCAGATGAAGAGTAGTTGAACTTCGCGTGGCCACCGAAGTCTTTGTCTTTTAAAAAGTCACTCGGGTCTTTTGTTTCGAACGCAGCAATACCACCAATCGCGTCAGAACCATACAGAGAAGAAGCCGCACCTTTAACAATCTCGACAGACTTCAACATATCCGTATCGACATCAATGCGTGAAGAGTTAATGAAGTTATATGACTGAGTACCACTTGGAGTAAATTGGCTAGTTTGTGATACTCCATCAACGATAACCTTTACTCGGTTACCTTCCATACCACGAATGTTAATACCTTGAATCCCTTGGCGAGAATTCGTAGTCACCGTGACACCTGGTGTGTACTTAAATAAGTCTTCTACATCCGTAACCATGTTTTTTTCGATATCTTTATCGTTAATCACAGTTACCGACGCAGCAACATCTTCAAGTTGTTGATTAGTACGAGTCGAAGATACAACAACCTCGTCAAATAGGGCATAATCTTCAGCAAAGGCTGATGTTGATGAAAGCGCTAAAACGATTGAAGCAGAGATCAGGGATTGCTTATACATCTGATAGTTACCTTAGTTCCATAGTATTATCTTGATTTGCGAAATATAATATTGGATCTAAATGATAATTACTATTATTTGCATTTAAATAATTTTCAATTTTATCAACTAACTCATAATTAATACTCTTAAATATCTGTATTAAAAAGACTTTTACAGTTCCATTCACAGCCTGAATGCTTCTGTTTTTGTGATTCAAGTCTCATTTATAAAGTAGGAAAGCTATGCATAGTCCAATAACACTTGAAGCGTTACACATCCTAGACGCCATCGACCGACGTGGAAGTTTCGCCGCCGCGGCCAATGAAATGGACAGAGCGCCTTCATCACTCAGCTATCAAATACAGAAGCTTGAACAAGATCTAGACATCATGATTTTTGACCGCTCAGGCCACCGTGCAAATTTCACGGAAGCGGGTCAGTTGATACTTGAGCAAGGTAGAATCATTCTTGGAGCTACAGAACGTCTTGTTAACGAGGCAAGCATTCTAGCCAATGGTTGGGAGCTCGATTTGACCATCGCCTTTGATGGCATTATCCCGATTGCTAACTTTTTCCCACTGGTAGATGAACTAGGAAAAATCAGTAAAACACGCGTTCGTTTGCAAGAGGAAATCTTAGCGGGTTGTTGGGAATCTCTCACAGATGGTCGTGCTGACTTATTGATATGCCCTAAGCTCGATACAATTCCAAACGATATGAAAAGTGACGTAATTGGTAAAATGGAGATGGTGTGGGTCGCGGCATCAAGCCACTATGTTCACAATCGTTCTGGTGAATTCGATCAGAAGGCGAGAGAAAGTTACAGGGTTATTGCCATTGCAGACACCGCACGCGATCAGCCAGCACTAAGCATCAATATTCTAGAGAAACAGCCACGTTTAACCGTGACAAGCTTTCCTGCGAAAGTAGAGGCTTTGACATCAGGACTAGGGATTGGCACCTTACCGAATAGTGTCGCTAAACCTTTGATTGAATCTGGCGTACTACAGCAGATCTCCGGTACAGAACCACAACCGATCGATATTGTTATGGCTTGGCGACGCAACAAAATGGGCGACGCCAAGTCTTGGTGTATCCAACATCTTAAAAAGACATGGGCGTTAAAGTAACGGTAACACCATATCTGCAGTACCATCTTCAAAGCTGATATCTAGCTTAAAACCGAGCTTTTGAGCTAGTGTCAGCATCCCTCTATTGGTTGGCATCGTCATACCCGACATCTGCTTGGTCTGCTTCGCACGGCAGTAATCGATAACCTTGGTCATAAGAATGCGACCTAGACCAACACCTTTAAGGTCAGAACGAATCAATATTGCGAATTCGGCGTCTGTGTTCTCAGGGTTAATCAGCGCACGGGACACGCCGATGATCGCTGGAACGCCTTGTTCCTCGCGAACGACCACAAAGGCGATTTCTCTATCGAAATCAATCTGAGTGAAATTCGCCAACGCCTCATGATTGAATTCACCGACATCACTAAAGAAACGCTTATAGAGATCTTCCTTAGACACACGGTTAATGAAGTCAGCATGAAGCGGTTCATCTTCGGGAAGAATAGGGCGTAACAACACTTCGGTTCCATCTTTTAGCTGGATACGTTCTTCAAGCTCGACTGGGTAAGGGCGAATGGCCAACCTTTCTTGCGGATCCCCTTCGTAGGCTTTCAATATGATATCAGCGTCTAATATCGTGAATTTGTCTCCGTTGGCGAGTACTGGATGAATATCCAAATCATGTATTTCAGGGCAATCAACCACCATCTGCGATATGCGAACCAATAATTCAGAAAGGCCATCTATATCAATGGGGTTAGGAAGCTTTTGTAGACGAATCTTGCCACTTTTTATCGCCCGTATAATCAAGTAACGCGCCAGTGTCATGTTGAGCGGTGGAAAAGCAGCTGCGGCATCAATCGACTCATCCCACTCCGAACCACCTTGTCCAAGTAATATGATTGGGCCGAAGGTTTCGTCTGTTGTAACCTTAATACGCAACTCTTGGCCGCCCGCGAGCTTAGCCATACCTTGAATTAACAAGCCGTGGATGTTTGCTGTAGGGAAGGATAATTGAGAACGATCGAGAATTGCCTGAGCCGCATTGGCAACTTCACTGCTGTTTCGCAAATTGAGCATCACGCCTTGTACGTCTGACTTATGTGCAATATCCGGCGAACGTAATTTTACTGCGACGGGATAACCGATCGTTTCAGCGATGTGTACCGCTTCACTTGGGTCAGAAGCGATCCAAGTTGGTAACACATCGAGGTTGAAGCTCTTGAAAAACTGACTGTTTTGGTGAGTATCAAGGGTAACTGTATCTTTATCCAGTAGTTTTCTTTCTATCCAACCTTTCGCATCTGCTAGATCTTCAATGTGTACTTTTTCTGCAGTGGTCGGCGTTTCCATTAACTGACGTTGGTTACGTCTGTACTCGACTAAGTGCATGAATGCGACCACAGAGCTTTCAGGGGTCCGATAAGTTGGGAAACCCGCTTCGGTAAACAGCTTTCGTGCGGGCCTTGCTGTTAGCTCACCAGACCAATTCGTCAGGATGTTAAAGCGCTTGTGGCGAGGGTGCTTCTTAATCGCTTCAATAATTCGTTCTGCCGTTTTAGCGGAATGTGCGACCGCTGAAGGGCTGTGCATGATAAGAATCGCGTCTGCTTCATCGCCATCGAGTAAGATGTTTATAGTGTCGATATAACGTTGATCACCAGCGTCGCCGACAATATCGATAGGATTGCTATGAGACCAACTCGATGGCAAAACCTTGTTCAACTTATCAAGTGTCTCTTCTGAAAACTCTGCGAGCTTACCACCGCGGTCAAATAGGGTGTCCACAGCCATAATCGCAGGGCCGCCACCATTAGTAACAATAGCCAAGCGCTCGCCTCGCAATGGTACTGAATGAGTCAGTGTTTCTACCGCAGCAAACAGTTCATGTAAGTTCTTAACTCGTAGCATGCCACTACGTCGGATCGCAGAGTCATAGATAATGTCTAAAGTGTCAGCACCGCCAGTATGGGCCATGGCCGCCGCTCTGCCTTTCGCCGTGCGACCGCCTTTTAACACCAGAATGCGTCGGTTTCGCGATGCCGCACGCGCCGCAGAGATAAAGCGCCGAGCATCAGTAATGCTATCAACGTAAAGTAGTATCGCTTCAGTATGAGAATCGGTACTCAGGTAATCCAATAATTCCGAGAATTCGATATCACTGCCATTGCCTATCGAGATAAACGCTGAAAAGCCGATCTCTTTGTCATTAGCCCAATCTAAAATCGTGGTACACACAGCAGCAGATTGAGAAACAAAGGCGATTTTACCAGGTAATGCTGTTACTGGAGAGAATGATGCGTTCAAATTTAACCAAGGGACAATCACCCCCAAACTATTGGAGCCAAGCACTCGGATGTTGTTCTTTTTGGCTATCGCCAGGCATCTTGCGTCATACGTCTCGCCATTATCACTTTGTTGTTGCATGTCGGATGAAAGCACAATGACAGAAGCGATGCCTTTCTCAGCCAGCTCTTCAAAAATGGCGACATTACGAGTCGCATTGGTACACAATATCGCAAGGTCAGGAACGATCGGCAGCGACAAAATGTTTTTGTAAGAGAGTACACCTGCCACCGAGTCATATTTTGGCGTAACCGGCATCACCGCACCTTTGAAATCCCCGTGCAACAAATTGTTCATGACGATATATCCTGCACGCATTTCTCGTTGAGAAGCACCAACAACAGCGATTGAGCGGGGTTTAAGTAGGGGATCAAGATGATTCATAGACATATCCTAGCAATGCACGTAAGTTCATCGTAACTTACTTTTCACTAACGGGTTGATGGCAAATTCACCGAATTAAGATGAATAAGCAGACACTGCATAAAGTTTGTGAAATAGGTCACCCACTAATGGTGTATAATCTCAAAGTTAACTTGATTCTAAACCGACGTATCGGCATGATTTATAGTAATTATTATTAAGGATATAGAGCTTTCCATGAAAAAATTTGCAATTGTGACTTTGCCACTGCTCTTGGCTGCATGTGTATCTGACGACTACGTTACCAATGTCACTTCAGATAGTTATCAAGAAGAGTACAAGACGGCCAAAGTTGAAGCTCCAGTTGTATCTCAATCTGAGCAAACAGGCGTTGTTGAAGAAAACGTTGTCAACGTGATCAGAACTGAACCTGTTGAACAGAAAGTCACTCAAACGACTAAAGCTAAGCCAGTTGCAGTAGTGACAGGACCAACGAAGAAACAACAAGACATGAACCAGCGTTTTGGTTACACAGTTCAAGTTGTTGCTGTTGGCAGCCAAAGTAAAGTCGATTCTTTCGTGAAAATGCTACCTACGACTTCTCAGCCAGTTTGGGAAAACTACAAAATGGTTAACGGCACTAAGTGGTTCACCGTACTTTATGGTGACTATGCAACGCGCTTAGAAGCTAAAAAGGCAATCTCAACGCTGCCGAGCACTTTCCAAAACTTGAAGCCGTTTGTTAAGAGCATTGATGACATCAAGAACTCTGAATACCCAACGCTTAACAAGTTGAACTAAGTTTTAATTCATAAAGAAGGGGCAAATGCTCCTTCTTTTGTTTTAAGACTCGCTGTTTTGTTTAATAGTTAATCGCTCGCTCTTTCGAACGCAATTTTAACAATCAAAACACTGTACCTATCTCGACTTTTGTTTATCATTGAAGTCAGTACTCCTAGTTTCAAGGACCGAATTTACCCATGAACACCACAAACATCCTTCTACTTTGCGGCGGTGGATCTTCAGAGCATGAAGTATCTTTAGTTTCAGCCAATTACCTTTTTGAACAACTTAATAGCGTTGCAGATTTTAACGTTGTAAGAGTTGAAATTAAGAACGAAGGCTGGTGTCTTGATTCAGGTGAATTGGTTTATCTTGATATTAACGACCAAACCTTACGCGGTGACAATTTAGCATCTAAAGTCGATTTCATTGTGCCTTGCATACACGGTTTCCCAGGTGAAACAGGTGACATTCAATCACTGTTTGAAATGGCTAAAATTCCATACCTAGGTTGTGGTCCAGAAGCAAGCAACAACAGCTTTAACAAAATCACGTCAAAGCTTTGGTACGACGCACTTGGTATTCCAAACACGCCGTACCTGTTCTTATCAGACAACAATGATCAAGCTCACTCACAAGCAACTCAAGCATTTGAAAAGTGGGGTAAAGTGTTTGTGAAAGCGGCTCGTCAAGGTTCTTCTGTAGGTTGTTACCAAGTTAACCAAGTAGAAGATTTAAGCGAGGCTATCAACAAGGCGTTCACTTTCTCGGACCAAGTATTGGTTGAGAAATCAGTGGTGCCTAGAGAGCTAGAAATTGCTGCTTATGAAATCGATGGCGAGCTACACATCAGCAAGCCGGGTGAGGTGATTGCACCGAATGGCGCATTTTACTCTTACGAAGAGAAGTACAGTGCAGACAGCCACTCGATCACTGAAGTTGAAGCAAATAATTTAACTGACGAACAGCGTGAATTGATTGCAGACAGCGCACGAAAAGTCTTCACCCAGATGAAGCTTCGTCACTTGTCTCGTATCGACTTCTTTTTAACGCAAGACAACGAAATCTACCTGAACGAAGTCAACACCTTCCCAGGTATGACGCCAATCTCCATGTTCCCTAAAATGGTTGAGCATGACGGCCACAAATTCAGCCAGTTCTTAGAAAACTGCGTGAGAACAAGCCTTTCTTAGGTTTCTAACTCGTTTTCGTTCACTTAGAGCTGAACCAACAAGTGCCTTGAGCTTTCGCCAAGGCGCTTTTTGTTGTGCGCCGAG
>NZ_JBFRPK010000086.1:0-36052 GCF_041471965.1 Vibrio sp. 10N.261.51.A3 | reverse complement strand
TTGTGTATAAGAGACAGCCCAGTGGGTGCCTTTTTTGATCGCGTTGAATCTGCTATCAGAGCCCTGCTATATACAGGAATTACTCGACTTGGTGAATACTCTCTTGAATAGTCAGACGGACTTCTGGGTAAAGCATCGAGTAAAGAAGCTTAGCGAATTGCTGAGTCTTCTCTAAATCGCAGTTGCCGTCGTTATCTAGGTACTGTTGCTGCTTCAACGTTGCGAACATAGAAGCAAACACACCTTTATCGAAGAATTCGGGAGCATTGATACCATGCAATCGACCAAGTCGCTGTGCGATGTCTTGGCTTTTCTGCTCAAGGTCAGATTTGTCCAGTTCCGGATTCTCTGCCAGCAAGTTTAGAGCAATAGAGTAGCGCTGTAGCGTTTCTGAAATCGTACGGCCTAACAGCATAAGAGCTTGGCTGTTCGATTGGTTGATCGTCACTTCATTGTCAGACACAACAATCATGCCCTGGCTAACAAGTTCATCAATGATGTTTGATACTACGCCTTCAAGCTGTGATTCGTCGTAGCTTAAGAACAGCTCTTTCTTTAAGAACGGATAAATTGCTGCAACATTCTTTTGAATCGCTTCAATCGATAAACCGCGCTGACGAATGGTCATCTGGGCAATTAAAGATGGCAGAGCGAACAAGTGAATGATGTTGTTTCGGTAGTAGGTCATCAGAATTGACTGGTGACGGTCTAGCGAAATGATGTCGCCCATTGAGTCTGATTCAATCAAGAACTTGTTCAGTGATTCAGCATGTTTTACTAAATCTTCAGCGCTGTCTTTTGGCACAGTGAACGTTGCCGAATATGGAACATTCTTAAGCAGAGACAGGTAGCAATTAATCTGAGAAACCAAAGAGTCACGAGACAATGCGCGCTGTCTTGAAGCCAATAGTGCCGTTGCACAAAGGGTCAGGGCATTGGTCGCTGCCGCATCGTTAATGTGCGTCATCATTTTGGTCGCCAAGTCATTAACCACCGGGTTCATCCATTGTGGTTTGCTAGTGCCCATTGGGTCGATGTCTTTGGTCCACTCAGGTGAGTGTTCATTCAGGTATTGGTTCAGTTGAATTGGCTCACCGAAGTTCACGTAGCCTTTACCAAAGTTACGCAGCTTACGAATGGTACGAATCACTAAGCTCGCGTTTTCTTTCTCTTTACGCTTACCACGAAGTTCTTTTGCGTAAGTCGCCACTTCCATCACGTGCTCGTAGCCGATGTACACAGGAACCAAAGTCACCGGGCGATTCATGCCGCGCAGCATCGCTTGAATAGTCATCGCCAACATGCCGGTCTTCGCTTGCAATAAACGACCTGTACGAGAACGCCCACCTTCACTGAAGTACTCTACTGAGTAACCTTTAGCGAACAACTCCGCTAGGTATTCACGGAAAATCGTCGAGTACAGCTTGTTGCCTTTGAAGCTACGACGAATAAAGAACGCACCACCATGACGGAAAATAGGACCGGCAGGGAAGAAGTTCAGGTTGATACCCGCAGCGATGTGCGGCGGCACCATGCCTTCATGATAAAGCACATAAGAAAGCAGTAAGTAGTCCATGTGGCTACGGTGACAAGGCACGTAAACAATCTCGTGACCATCTTGAGCCAACTTACGAACCGTTGAAGCGTTGCTGATATGCAGGCCTTGGTACAACTTATTCCACAGCCAACCAAGAATCTTCTCACCACGCTTGATCAGCGAGTAAGAGAAGTTCGCAGCAATCTCGTCCATAATGTCTTGAGCTTCTTTGCTCGCTTTCTCGATCGAGATGTTCTTTGCTTGTGCTTCGTCTTCAATCGCTTTTTTGATCGCTTCTGATTTTAACAGGCGATCAAACAGAGCTTGGCGGCTTGGCAGGTTAGGGCCTGATGCTGCAAGCTTTTGGCGAGAGAAGTGAATACGTGCCACGCGCGCCAGTTTGTGCGCGATGGTGCTGTCGGTGCCGTGTGAGTTGGCCATGTAACGCAGAGAAACCACAGGACTAAATCGAACCAAGCAGTCACGACCGGCTAGCAATACAGCTTTTGATTTCTCTAAGCCGTTCATTGCCTGTAGGTAAGGCTTCTGGTTATTCTCTTTACCAGGTTTGCGCCCCCACAAAACGGTAGCAGGGATAACTTGAACATCGAGTTCAGAGTCGTCGGCGTGCAGTGAAAGCAATTCAGAGAACACTTCAATTGAAGAGCTTGGTACATAATCATCGTCTTGCAGCAGAGTTTTGCGAGAAGAGATGAAAACGTAGCGTTGCAGTGATTTGCCGTTGATTTCAAGCTTGCTCAACGGATCAGGTAGGCCTAATTCAAGTGCATGTTTTTGCAATGTAAGAATGTCGACACTTGAGCGAAACGGTAAGGCGTATACAATCGGTTTGCTCAAATCAATGTTCAAATCCTCAACAGGGTTTGAAGGAATTGATGTGCCCTTTACCAATACGGATAAAGGTAGCTTCATTAATGAACGTGAAAAAGATTGTCCAGAAGACATATAGGTTCACTGCCTCAATAGTTATTTCAATGTGCTGAAGCGTATCTCTATTTCTCTGATAAAAAGGATAAATCCTATGAGTGAAATAGGGATAAGCCTAGGCGTAAATTTAATCGATGCAAGAATACCAGAAACTGGTCTAACCTTTTAATGGAAATAGTCATATTGCCGTTAAGTTTGTGGAAAATCATTCATCGACTGATTGAGTATAGGGTTAAAAATGACCAAAAAATCAAACACCGGATTCAAACGCATCATCAAAGCAGCAGGCTTTTCATGGCAAGGCATTACGAGTTCGTTTAAAAATGAGGCTGCATTTCGACAGGAAGTGTTCATGGCGGTCGTGCTTATTCCGTTGGCATTTTACCTAGATGTAAGCCAAGTTGAACGAATCTTAATGATCTCATCGGTGGTATTGGTGATGGTTGTCGAGCTAATCAATACCGCGATTGAAGCGGTTGTCGACCGAATCGGCAGTGAACATCATGAGCTTTCTGGGATGGCTAAAGATGTCGGTTCGGCAGCAGTTTTCATCTGTTTGGCACTCGCAGGTTATGTGTGGCTAGAGATCCTGTTTTTGTAATTTGCTAAAAATGAACTAAAAACAACCAATTGCTTTGCTTTTGTTCAGTTACTGGATATACTCACAGTCAACTGTATAAAAAGACAGGTGAATCATGAAGCCGTTAACGCCCCGCCAGCAACAAGTCTTTGACCTTATCAAAGGTAAGATCGAAGATTCCGGTATGCCACCGACACGTGCAGAAATCGCGCGTGAACTAGGCTTCCGTTCTGCTAATGCTGCAGAAGAACATTTGAAAGCTCTTGCTCGTAAAGAAGCGATTGAGATTATCCCGGGTGCGTCTCGCGGTATTCGTATTTTGCTTGAAGATGCAGCAAACGAAGAGCAAGGTTTACCATTAATCGGTCAGGTTGCCGCTGGTGAGCCTATCTTGGCTCAAGAGCATGTAGAAATGCATTACCAAGTTGATCCAGGCATGTTTAAACCACAAGCTGACTTCTTACTTCGTGTAAATGGCGAAAGTATGAAAGACATCGGTATTATGGATGGTGATTTATTAGCTGTTCATAAAACACAAGATGTACGCGATGGTCAGGTTGTAGTGGCTCGTGTCGATGATGATGTAACGGTAAAACGCCTAGAACGTAAAGGTTCAACGGTTCTGTTACATGCTGAAAATGAAGAGTTTTCTCCAATCCATGTCGATCTAGAATCTCAACACTTGTCTATTGAAGGGCTTGCGGTTGGTATTATTCGCAACACCGACTGGATGTAGTCAGTACAAACAGCTTATTGATATTTATTCTCAATAACTTGTCATTGTAATTGATATTCATTATCATCTTCTTTGTCGAGATACAAGGAAGATGATGATGCCAAACCCAACCAAACCTCAAATGAAGCCGCTTACTCGTAAGCCGCGCTCCTCTGTTCAAAAGGCTTCTTCTGAACAAGGGTCTGCACATCAAGAATTCCAAGTTCCGACGAACCTCGTTCAGCATCTTTGGTTTCGTAGCCGTGAAAGCCTAGCTGATGATGGTCTCGTTTATGATCCTATCGCAGCTCAAGCCTGCAAGCGTTGCCAGCTCGCACCAGAATGTCTTACCGGTGAACTCGACCAACAGCAACTCCTTTACGCGACACTGACTCAACTTTGTGATTCTCAAGTTCAACAGTTTTTATCTCATAACCCAGATGCTTGGATTATTAACGTGGGAGCAGGGCTCGATACCCGTTTCTACCGTTTAGATAATGGCCGCTGTCATTGGGTTGAGTTAGATGTAACCGAGAATCTGCTTTGGCGACAACGCTTGTTCCACAAAAATGAACGCTATCGCTTAGAGTGTGGCTCTGTCGATGACCTAACTTGGTTGGATGAACTTAATATTCCAGAACAAGCCTCGGTGATGGTGGTGTGTGAACATGCTTTGCTGGATTGTAATGAACAACAGACCGCGAACTTCATTCAGTCTTTGAGCCGCTACTTTACTCATGCACATGCGTGTTTAGTCTTAGCTGGAGATAAAAGCTCAAGTACGTTGGGACAAAAGCTTGGTTCAGGAAAGTATGCTCACGGGTTGTCTTCACCAATAGACAGTGTTCTCAATTGGTTGCCATGGGCGCAATGGGTTAAGTCATTTTCACCATTAGAGCAGCAATGTAATCGTTGGAAGTTGTGGCAGCGATTGTTGTGTAAGATTTCTCAGTTTAAAAAGCGTTTAACTCCTCAATTAGTACTCGTTAAATGGTAGCGTTAGCTTCTTCTATCAACACATAGTTTGGTAAAAGCTAACCAATACACAAAGTACACAACATAGTGAAAGCCCACCCACTAGGTTAAACTATCGCCTCTAAACTAAGAGGTGATCGTGAAGCTATTTAATCCCCAAATTATTTTTCAAACGCTATCCAATCAGGCGATGCACAAAAAAGTGCTGCTGCTCGCGATCCCGATGGTTCTCTCTAATATTACTGTTCCACTGCTGGGCTTAGTCGATGCGGCGGTTATCGGTCACCTCGAGCACTCTTGGTATTTAGGTGGTGTGGCGCTGGGCGGCACAATGATCAGCGTGACCTTTTGGTTGCTTGGTTTCCTGCGCATGTCGACAACAGGGCTAGCCGCACAATCTTATGGTGCGAATGATGGCAAGCAACTTGGTTTAGTCTTTGTGCAAGGCGTGACCATGGCCTTAGGGTTTGCTGGTGTCTTTTTGCTTTTACACAGTCTAGTCGCCGATTTAGTTTTCTCATTGAGTAGCGCCAGTGATCAAGTTAAGCACTATGGTCAGCAATATTTCTCAATCCGCGCTTGGAGTGCGCCTGCTGCGCTAACTAACTTTGTGATTCTAGGTTGGCTGCTCGGGACTCAAAACGCCAAAGCGCCAATGTGGATGGTGATCATCACCAATATCACCAATATCGTTTTGGATATCGTTTTTGTTATCGGCTTAGGGTGGCAAGTGGAAGGTGCTGCATTGGCATCTGTAATGGCTGATTATGCCGGTCTAACATTTGGCCTAATTTGTGTTTACCGAATCTGGGCGAAGAAGCAGTTACCATCGCCATGGGATCTGCTTAAGAAAACCAGCCAAGGCTTGAGTCGTTTCGTGAAATTGAATCGCGATATCTTTCTTCGTTCATTGTATCTACAAGCGACTTTCACTTTCATGACTTTCCAAGGTGCAAGCTTTGGCGATGATGTTGTTGCGGCCAATGCAGTGTTGATGAGTTTCTTGATGATCATCTCTTATGGGATGGATGGCTTTGCCTACGCAATGGAAGCGATGGTCGGTAAGGCGATAGGCGCGAAAGACAAAGATGAACTGAACCAGTCATTGATTGGTACTTTCTTCTGGAGCTTTAATATTTGTTTGGTACTGACCATAGCGTTCGCACTCGCTGGCTCGAGTTTGATTAATATGATCACTACCATTCCTGACGTGAAGAACCAAGCCGAGGTGTATTTACCGTGGTTAATCGCAATGCCATTGGTGTCTATGTGGTGCTTCTTGTTGGATGGTATTTTTGTTGGAGCAACCAAGGGCAAGGATATGCGCAATAGTATGCTTGTTGCGACCTGTAGTTTCTTCGCGATTTTCTATTTAGCATCAGGTTTAGAGAACCATGCACTGTGGTTAGCGATGCTGAGCTTTATGGCAATGCGCGGAATTGGTCTTGGTGTGTTGTTTGTTTCTCAGTGGAAGAAAGGGGAGTTTCTCGCTTAGCTCTGAGGGCTCTGTTTGTGGAGAGTAAATGAGGCTGTACAGGTAAAGGGGTATTTAGAACATCATGATCTAATTACTATCAATGCCTTAATATTCAGTGTTTTAAATAAAAACAGCAAGCGCGTGGCTTGCTGTTTATGTATTTGGCCTATGGGTGGTCAAATACTCCTATTGGTTCTTTATCTAGAATAAACGGTTAAGCCCGTTGAGTGCTGCAACACGATAAGCTTCCGCCATCGTTGGATAGTTAAAGGTTGTATTCACAAAGTACTCGATGGTATTTGCTTCACCTTTCTGCTCCATGATCGCTTGTCCGATATGGATGATTTCAGCGGCACGCTCACCAAACACGTGGATACCTAAAATCTCTTTGGTTTCGCGATGGAACAGGATCTTCAAGCTACCAATATCTTTACCCGCAATTTGAGCACGAGCTAGGTGTTTGAAAGAAGAACGTCCTACTTCATACGGTACTTTAGCTGCGGTAAGTTCTTGCTCGGTTTTACCAACAGAGCTGATCTCCGGAATGGTGTAGATGCCGGTTGGAATGTCTTCGATAAGGTGGCGTTCAGCTTCACCCTTCACAATTGCCTGAGCCACAAATCGACCTTGGTCATAAGCCGCGCTTGCTAGGCTAGGGTAGCCAATCACATCACCGACAGCGTAAACATGGTCAACATTGGTTTGGTAATTGGTATTTACTGAGACTTGCCCACGCGAGTCCGCTTCTAAGCCAACAGCACCAAGGTTCAGTTTATCGGTATTACCCGTTCGGCCATTGGCATACAGTAGGCAATCAGCGCGCATCTTTTTACCTGACTCTAGGTGAATGATCACGCCATCATCAGTGCCTTCAATTTTCTCAAAGGTTTCATCGTTGCGAATCACGACACCGCTGTTCCAGAAGTGATAAGAAAGTGCATCTGAGGTTTCATTGTCTAGGAATGACAACAGACGGTCACGAGTATTGATAAGATCGGTTTTTACACCCAAACCGCGGAAAATCGACGCGTATTCACAACCAATAACGCCAGCACCATAGATGATGATGTGTTGCGGGTCGTGTTTAAGAGAAAGAATCGAGTCACTGTCGTAGATACGTTCATGCAGGAAGTCGACGTTATCTGGTTGGTAAGGGCGAGAGCCTGTCGCGATAACAAATTTGTCTGCACTGTAATGTTCTTCAGTGCCATCGCTTTGCATTACCGAGACAGTGTTGGTATCGATAAAACGTGCAGTACCAAAGACCAACGTGCACTGGTTGCGGTCGTAGAAGCCTTGGCGTAATCGAGTCTGCTTGTCGATAACCGATTTGGCATGCCCCAAAATGTTAGAAAACGTTGAGTGTATGCTTTTGTTGTTCTGACAAAACAGCGGATTACTGTTGAATTCGATAATACGACTTACGGCATGACGCAGTGCTTTTGAAGGAATTGTTCCCCAGTGAGTACAACCACCACCAACGCTGCTCTCTTTCTCAATGATTGCAACGTTCAACCCGGCTTTGGTTAATCCCATCGCTGCCCCTTCTCCTCCGGGGCCACTACCAATTACGATTACATCAAAGTGGTTGGAGTGCGGCATAGATATCTTCCTTGTTATATTTGAGTAACATTGCTTTAGCGAGATTTTAACTGATTCTGTTCTTGGGTACATGAAAAGGGCATCAGAGAGTCGGTGGGATCACGCAGTGTTATCGAAAAAATAATATTTGGTATGTCGTATGTCTCCAAATGACAGTGTGGATATTGAAATTTTTTCTTCGAACGTATTTACTTCGGTACGTGAACAAAGAGGTATGTTTAGTGTCTTATATAACCAGAGTGCCTTATATAAATAAGTGATTCGCGTTATATTGAATAGAGTATTAGACATGCCTGTTTAGGCTGTAAAAGAAGAAATTGATAAAGTATGAAACCAATGGGCATTCGCGCACAGCAAAAAGAAAAAACTCGTCGCAGCTTAATCGATGCAGCATTTAGCCAACTCAGCGCCGATCGTAGTTTTTCCAATCTAAGCTTGAGAGAAGTCGCTCGTGAGGCTGGAATAGCACCGACTTCCTTTTATCGTCACTTCAAAGACATGGATGAGCTTGGCTTAACCATGGTTGATGAAGGTGGCTTACTGCTGCGCCAGTTAATGCGTCAAGCTAGGCAACGCATAGTAAAAGAAGGCAGTGTGATTCGTACATCGGTTGAAACCTTTATGGAATTCATTGAAAGCAGCCCTAACGTATTCAGACTGTTATTGCGAGAGCGCTCAGGAACTTCATTTGAGTTTCGTGCAGCGGTAGCTCGTGAGATACAGCACTTCTCTGCTGAGTTAACCGAATATTTGATAACGACTGGCATGACACGAGACGAAGCTTTTACTCAAGCTGAAGCCTCCGTTATCTTGGTCTTCAACTCAGGGGCAGAAGCATTAGATTTAGATCGACGTCAGCGAGATGAACTGGCTGAACGCTTGATCATGCAATTGCGAATGATGGCCAAAGGGGCTTTTTGGTATCGTAAAGAACGTGAACGTAACCGATTAAAAGGCGGGATTGAATAATGTCGAATGAAAATAATACTGTAAACCGTGGTTCAGAAAGAAAGACACTCGTACTTGCTGTTATTGCCGGTGTGTGTGGTGATGCTCTGTTATCTTGGGTAACAATGAGCGAAGTGGGCTTCTCTATTTTCCCACTGATTGCTTTAGTCTTGGCTGTACAAGCACTTTACCAAGAGTACCTAACTAACCCAGTATCTGAAGATATTCCACTAGTAGGTTTGGCTTGTTTCTTTGTAGGTGCATTTGGCCACTCGGCTTTTGTGAAGGCACAACACCCTGATGCTGGCTCAAACTTCTTTGCGATTATTGTCGCGATGTTGCTTCTTGCATGGGTAGGTAAGAAACTCGGCTTTATCGGCAAAACTGCTTAAGCTGATTTAGAAATTAAAAAAACGAGCCAATGGGCTCGTTTTTTTGTATCTGCTGTTTGGCTTAGACCTGAAAGCGATACTTACGCTTTACGCTCTAGGAATACGCCAGCTTCCATGTGGTGCGTATATAGATCTCTAGGTCTGATAGTGTCCTTTTAAGTCTTGAAGTGCCGTGTATCATATTGATAATAAACAATTGTTGTGGTTTCGTTGTCCAGTGGCGTCTTAAGGGATACAATGAAAACTCACATGTTGCCGTACCCCGAGCCGTACCCAGAATTTGAGGATGTCGTTCATCATGAAAAAGCGAATTAATAGCAATGCCACCTTGCTCGCGCTGAAGCCACAAGAAAAAGAATACTTAGTTGCGGATAAAAAGAATGAAGGATTAAATATTAGGGTTCGACCAACAGGAACAATGACTTGGACATTTCGCTTTCAATTGGGAAAGAAACACGAAAAGATTTCAATGGGGCGCTATGATCAATCAAATCCAGAAAGAGGAATGACATTAGATCAAGCAAGAAAGGAAGCTGGTCGCTATCGCAGTTGGTTGGAGAACAGCAAGAACCCAAAGGAAGAACTCGCAAGGGAGCGGCGTGAAAAAGAGGAAGCGAAGACGTTTGATGATGCTTTTACTAGTTTTGATACTAAGCGTTTATCTAAGCAGCTACGTGGTTCTCAGTCTAGAACTATCTATATTCGTGATATAAAACCACATATCGGTAGGATTAAACTAGTGGATTTAAGTATCGTCGATCTTAATAAAGTCTTTGATGCTAAAGTGGATAAAGATGGGAAGAGGATGGCTGGTGCTATCGGAGCATGTCATAAAATCATCAATCAGGTTATCAATCACGCCTTAGCATTGAATATGCTAGGTTCTCACCCAGCACCACAATTGAAGGCAAGAGATGTTGGCGGTGGTTCCAAGGTTACTAAACGACACCTTAGTTTTTCTGAGCTGAAAATTTTGTTAACGAGTATTCCTTCTTGGCGTACAGACTCTTCTAACATCCTTTTGATGCAGTTCTTACTTGGTTGTGGGCAACGTATTAGTGCCGTGCTCGAAATGCGTTGGAGTGAGTTAGATCTGGAAGAGAAGGTGTGGTTATTGCCAGCAAGTTCAGAGGATCGTCATACCAAAAGCCCAGAAAGTCGCAAAGTCCCTTTAAGTGATTATCTGCTTGCTCTTCTCAATGAGCAGCGTACAAACGTGCCAAGTAAGTGGAAGTTGGTCTGGCCTCAGCTAACGGTAGATAAAGTTCAAGAGCCAGCAGCAGTACGTGCGTTGATCAAACGTAATCTACCAACCGATTTTGAACGATTCTCTCCACACGATCTGCGACGTACTTTCATTAGCCGCTGTAGTGAGATGGGATTGGATATTGTGGCGATCGAAAAAACAGTAGGCCACCAGCTACCGGGAATGTTAAGAGTTTATAATCACCATGACTATCTTGATGAGCAGTTATCTGTATTGCAGGCTTGGGGTGAAAAATTGCAAACGATTACCATCGAGAATGTAGTGCCGTTATCACAACCTAAATTAGCTTAAATGTTCAAATATTTTCTGCTCTCGTTGATAAAAACTAAACTGTAGTACCTACAGTTGAATGGGTTATCTTGATCGTCGTCGCCCTATTATGCAATGGTGGAGCGAACGTATTGAACGAGCAGGTGAAGGAGAGTTACTTGAAGTCGGCTTTAAAGGCTTGCGAATTGTCGCTGCTTGAATTCGTAGGGGCTTGCCTTGCCTTGTTACTGTCAACTAAATACGAGGCGCATACAACCGTACAGACTACCTAGAGCGTAGGCGTAAAGTAATGGGCTGGTGGAGCGAGCACATTGAACAAAGTAGCCAAGGAAGTTATAGCGTCACGGGAACTGCCAATATGTCTTTAGTCAGCTAACCAAATATATTTTCAGTTGTTCACGCTTGATGCGTTAAGTCTAACGCATCTTTTTACTCATGTTTTTCATTACTCATCGTGCTTTCGCAAAAGCCTCTGCAACCGTCATTTTCTGCTCATCCGTTAAAGATTCATTATTAGGTTTTTCTCGCATAGACAGTGCATTATAATTCATCTTAGTAGTGCTTTTATGTTCTGCTTTAAGCGTTTCCAGCTCTTTATTTTTCAGACCTAGCTCTTCTTCTAAATCTTTGATTTTAGATTCAAACATACTGAAATTGTGTCGTTCATCGTCTCGACTAGTTACCGTTCTTATAACTTTATCTTGCTTAAAAAAATCGGTGTAATGCGTAAGTAACTCTTCAAGCAGTTGAGCTTGTGTGTGGTTTTCCAATCTTGGAAATTTCTTTAAATTTAAAAATTGTTGCTTTATTTCAGGTGGTAGGCTGATCGTGAGATTGCCATTTTTTGCTTTCTTGCGGCTGCCTTTCTTATCCCAATTGTTTCTCATTCTGTCGATTTTAACTTTTCTTTCGTACTTATCCCCCCAAAAGTCATTCACCCGTTTTTTGAAATTTTCACAATAATCTTTCATGTTTAAAGCTAGTCGAGAAAGCTCGATATCAATATCAGGGTATCTCTTAGCAAGGTATGGCTTTAACCATTCAGCTTGTTCTTTTGTCGGTTTTAACCACTTTAATGAAGACACTTTATCACCTAAATTTCAATTTATAGTTAACGGAAGTTTCGTACTTATCTATCTAATTTACCTGACTTGAGTTGCATGACAAGTTAAATATGACAGGTGCAATCTGACATGGTAATGTGAGTTTAAATACAGGGTGTTTTTGTAGGTGGGTTTGGTTTGAGTTACGCTATATTAATGACGAGAGTCCCTTTTGTTGGGCTTAGTCCTGAAGCAAAGTTTGCTATTATAAAGTTGCTACATAAAGCAAGTGTTAGCGATGGTGACGTGACAGCTAAATCAGTGAGAGAGCTGTCGGGTGACATAAAGGTTTCGGTGAGTGCTATTCTCGAAGGTATTCGATACCTTGAAAGGAATAACTTTCTAACTAGAGATGGCGATTGGACGAATAGTGGTGAAAGCAATAAGAAGAAAAGAGACATCAAGTGTCTTTTTCTGGGCGGTTTTTACGAGCATTTAGATAGTGGGAATAGTGACCTTCCAAAGCTCTCTGAGGTCGTTTGCCAAAGAGCCAGAGGCCTACTTGATTCAGCAGCATTTAATCAGTTTTCAAATCGTGCAGCAATCAAATTGTTTTTACTAACACTCGTTGTGTTGTCTGATGATTATTGTGTTGTTAGAGGTAAATCCATTAAGGACTTTCGTGCGCTATTAGGGCGATTCACTAAGGATAGTCATCGTTCTCAACTTGCTCAGCTAAAGAGGGCGGAGTGGATTGTCGAATATGACTCAGGTTTTTCTGGAAAGGTTTTAATCGGAAGATGTAAAAGTGAATATTTATTGAATGCACGCCACCCTGCTTTAGCTACTGCAAAGCATGAGAAAATCACTCAGACGATAATAAAGCTATATGGTACTCATCAACAAACTCTAGTTGGGCAACTGAATAAACTGATACAAAGCACTCGCCCTAATGAGGAGGAGTCTTCAAGTGAAACGATGATTCAGGCTAAATCGGATGGTGTAGATTCAGAGCCAAAGCCAAACTTTTCTCTCTCTTCTTCATTCAGTGATAAAACAGACCAAGAGCTCACTTCGTTAAAACTTGTTGGTGAACTATTTTTTGATGAGGTTACTCAATTTCACATCCAAAGACTGTCATTGAAAGCCGCATTCAACCTCATACGCTCTAACCCCATTGATGATGCCATTTGGCACCAGAAGCTTGAGGCGTCACTTACGGTAGGTTCTCTGTTCTCTCAAAAATACAAAAACGAAATTGAAGAGCTTATAGAGTCAAAAAAGGATTTGGGGCTTGAAGGCTTCCTCCTTTCCCAAGTTATTAATTTGTTGGAGGATGAAGGTTACGGGAGAAACCCTAAGTCTCAACGTTATCTGAGCCAGCTAAAAGCTATCCACTTCCTTTTGTCGCTGATGATTAAAGAAAGCAGTAAAGCTCTCGAAGTGGTATTGAAAGACCAAGGTCTTGGTTTGCGTAGTGATAGTCAGTTGGAGGTGTATCGTTCAGGCAATGAGACAATAACCTTGTATCTATTCAATATGGTACATACGACTTGCTAGTTCGATGAGTATTTGAGTTGCTTTCCATGTTGATGCAAAAGGCCACATCATCTTCTGAAAATAAAAAATACATATTTATCCCTATTGTATAGAGAGCTTCTGTTTCGACAAGGGGTTCTACCTAACAGGCATGACTGAAGAGATTCAGTTGTGTCTGTTAGATTAAGAGAGCAGAGAAGACTGGGTAGGATTTATAATGCATAGAGGAGCATGACCATGCGACATCATTATAAATCTTTTTCTTTTTCTCTATCAAATTTACTCTAATCAATTAAGAGTCCTAAAGACTCTTATGTTTATCAATATCAATTAATTACAAATCCATTCCAGACAAAAAATACTCCACCACCTCTTCTATTGAGACAAAGCATCCATTTCAATTTTAAGAGGAAACACACCATGATTTTTTCAACTGAATACTTCAACACGCAAGAGCCTGTCCACAATGCTCATTTTGACTATAAGGGCATACCGTTATATTCACAGCTAGCACCGTATTTAAGTCGCTCTCTGTCACTCATACATGATTTTTGCGACAAATGGATTGACAGCAATGAAGAATTTTCATTTCTACCGTTTGTGATGACGGTTCCTTCTGCAACTGCGGAGGAGGCTTTGGAACGCTTGTTTGTTAGTGCACATGATATAGCTATGTGCACTTCTCAAGGAGAAGGCAAGGCAATGGTAATGATGTCTCGCTATGACAAAGGCAGTCATGTTGGTGTCTTTTTGGTAAAGCATCAAACAGGGCGTTTCACGCGTGAAGTAAATGGAACCGCTGTTCATGATTACGCCGTATTAAATCAAGCGTTAAAAGATGCCATGATTGACGTGTTGGCTTCCTTTGAAGGCATTTCTGCTAAACTTGGACGATGGAAGTATTCAGGCTCTCACGATTATCATTTTGATGGTGCTACTCCTGAGCGGGCGCACTGGCTATTTCAACACCTCAGCAGGATTGCATCAGTTCGAGGTATTCAACCTTCAAAAGAGTATAGGTTTCAAGTGCGTTATGGTCACAATGCTGCGTCAAAAGATTAAGAAACTCTTTTTATAAAAGAATGGCAGGGATAATAAAGGTGCTACAAATGGATTTAGATAATCAGAGTCTCTAACTGAATCCGGACCAAGAGACAGAATAAAGCACTTCTACATTCCTTATTGTATGAGACTAGGTGATTCCCCGTGGCGCTAGATATCTTGGCGTCTAAGGGAGTCATCGTTTTACAACAATAAAAATAGTGAGGTCATGATGAGGCTAATTAAGCTAAAAGAAGTGCTGCATAAAACCGGGTTGAGTAAGGCGACACTCTACCGTTTAATTACTGCGGGTAAGTTTCCAGCCAGCATTCAGATTGCCTATCGAGCTGTCGCTTGGGAGGAAGATAGAATTGATGAATGGTTGATAAAGAAAGTCAGCGAAAGCAACTTCAAGCGAGAGCAGGCTGACATGAAAAATAGCCCACACTACGTCACCCCTGAGAAGCGAGTTAATCCTTTCGCTTCGTATTAAAGCAAAAAAAAAGGAGCGTTACGCTCCCTTTCTAATAATCGACAAGCTACAAGCCTAAGGCTTTCGCTGTCTGTTTGTATTCTTGCTCTATTTGAGATTCCACCAATTCTCGCCTTGCCTCAATAGGCGCTCTATCAGAGATGTTCTGAGCGCGTGATTCAACTTGTTTTAGTTGGTTCTCTTTCCACTGGTTGAGGGATTGTTGAATCTGCTCAGGTGTAAGAGTGGCTTTAATCGATTCGACACTGAGCGCATCAATAGCGCTGGCAGCACTCACGTTCATTGAGATGGTTAAAGTAGCTAGTGTGATGATTTTAGTAATGATTGATTTCATGATAATTCTCCAATTGAGATGTATGTATTAGTTAGGTAAAACTCAACGAAGTGACGACAGGTGAGGTAAGCGCAAGTACCCGAAAATAAGGGTTTTTCTTGTATAATATGCGTTTCAGATAAGGTGGTTTCGACATGACCATACTAAGGGGGCGGCCGTCCCCCTTAACATTGTTCGTCTTAGCTAGAGACGTTTAATGACACAATCAATCGTAAAGTACAGTTCTGCCTTGCACACTACCCTAATGGAGTTGAAGTAAGATTAGTGCCCCATGCTTTACTTTGATTGCGCTATGGCACAATGGAACATGAAAGGGAGTAAGTTCCCTGTGGATTCCATTGAATTTGTGAAACAGAGGTAAGGTATCACTGCGTGCGTCACTATCTGTCCGATGCAATCAATTGAGTGACATTGTCTAGTTGTCGTATTGAGCGCTTAGGCTCTGATTTGAGTTGATACTGCTGTAATTGAAAGTCTGACGGGTAATCAAAATAGAAGGTCAGTACTTTCAGCTTAGCAATACAGGTTAAAGGAAGGTCGTCGTAATCGTTGAGTGTGTTTTGATAGATGAGATAAAGCTCACTAGAGGTGGTCGTGAGACCGATAGGTGAAACTTGCTCTATCTGCTTACCGGATTTAAGGGTAAGCGTGATTTGTTTTTGATGAATCAGTGCCACTGAAATGGGCTCGAAGAACTCTCCTAGCGCCTTTGGTGCATTTAGTTCATCAATCGCTGCATGTGCTTTGTTTGTGTCTCCTCGTGGTGGTTTCATTCCTGCATAGGAGCGTGGCTGAGCTCGCAACAGACTGAATGCAAAATCAATGGCGTACTTTAAGGGTGGTGGGAGTTGCCGACTAAGGGTCGCTTTGGCGAGCTGTAGCAGGACAAGCTCTCTCGCGCCTAAGGTTGGTTGGCTATACATTCCGCGACTGTAACCAAAAGGTTTACTTCGAGTGTCTTTATCGACATCAAAATAATCAACAATAACATCGAGATTACGCTGTACGCTTCTGATGCCTCGATACATCCCTGCATCCACTAACTCAGCCTGAAGCTGCTTAGCCGTCACCTTTCGACCTTGTGGTATGCGTCGATACAACTCAAACACCAATGATAATTGCTCTGTGGTACTGGCTTTATCCCTTGTTGTCATGGTTAGGTCGCTGCTGGTGGTTACTTGATAGAGTGGCAATCATCCTAACGATGGGTGCGTCACTATCTGACCGATGGCGTCTTTAGTTTATTGATATCTTAATCTCGTCATAGGCTCCTATTTGTAAGTAAGCGAGAAAGTTACTTTCCCAGAGAGAGTAGAACTCCACAATGGATTTATCGTGGCAGCTTTGCCATCCCATAGGGGCAATGAACGCTTGCCCGTTAGCAATATCAAAATCCATATTACGCTCTAGCTCTGGGTAAACGTTACCCATGTAAGCAAAGTCAGTAAGGTATTGGATTTGACACTGGCTCTCCTGTTCTTTCAGCAACATGATTTCTACCGGGTGATAGCCACCAGCGTCAGCACTGTAAGTGGCATCTCGAAAGTTAATGGTGAGGCTTTCACATTCCCTCTTGGTTGGGTTCTGTTTCCAGAAAGTATCTATCTTGCTTTTCAACAAGCTTTTGAGTTTTTGAGATACGGGGGAGTATGGCGCTGTGATGGTCAGTGTTTGTGGTTTCATGGTCTTTCCCTTTCAATAGTTATCTATTCGGTTTGATGATATGTATCTGAGATTGGTTTGAATCGAATGTGGTTGGGATGGTTGAAGTAAGGAAAAAGCAACTACTTGAATCGACTGACGATAGTGAGTGTCTGTGTATCGAACTGTGATGCCTTTAGGTGTTTAGTGAACGCCTTGAGCCAGCTAATGAAGAGCGAATGCACCTCAGGCCTGTTGAGCTCGCATCGTTGGATATCTGGTTGATAGAACCATTGGTGTTTGAAGTTAAAATATAGAGATACTTCAATGCTCTCAGTTTCTGGTGTTGGGTAATCAAACGAAGCGATGAATCGCACCTCCCAAGGTTCGTTAGGGTTAGCTCGTTCAAGCTGTACTTCTATGGGTTGTATCCCGCTTCGGTTGCTGTAGAAGCTTGCGACCTTAAGGTTAAGCGCAAGGCGTTTTGTTTCTGTGGGAATGTCATATTGCTCAATTAAGAGCTCAACCAGCTGGTGGAATAGGTCGAGTTTGAAATTACGTTTGATAACACGATTCATAGCCAACCTCTCTCAGCAAAAGACACACAATCACTGCCCACCACAATGTGGTCGAGTACTCGCACATCAACGAGAGCTAAAGCATCCTTTAAACGCTCTGTAATGCGTCTATCAGCCTGTGATGGGTTGGAATCACCCGATGGATGGTTATGAGCAAAAATCACCGCTGAGGCGTTTCTCTCAAGCACCAGTTTCACCACTTCTCGTGGATACACTGAAGCGCTGTCAATCGTGCCAAAGAACAACTCATTGAACTCAATCAACTGATGTTGGTTGTTGAGTAACATCACCCCAAAGACTTCTCTCTCATATTCTCCTAGCTTGCAGCGTAGAAAGGCTTTCGTGTCATTCGGACGAGTAAAAGCATCCCCACTCACTAAGCGGCTCTCTAGTATCTCGACGGCTTTCTCTAATATCTGGTGCTCTGTGACGGGAGCGCTGAAGGTATATAGCGTTTCCATATCTTCTCCTTGTATCAATAAACGGAATACTCAAGGGGATGATATGGATGTGAAAAACTTTTCAATCGAATTTGAATGAGACCACCTGAGACCAGTTGAGATAAAAAATACGCAGCAACGTCTTTGTTTGAGTGAAACCAACAAAGGCAATCATCATGAATTCAAACCATTCGAACACCGAACATCCCAATCGCTTGATGAGATTAAAAGAAGTGATTCATACCTGTGGACTTTCAAGGGCATCGATTTACAGCTTTATGGAACAAGGTGCTTTCCCTCAATCCGTGTCATTAAGTGCGAGAGCCATTGGCTGGCGCTCTCAAGACATCCAAAACTGGATACAAGAGAAGATACAAGAGCGAGACGAAAGACTGGCAATACAAGCAGTGGAAAAGGCAAAACAGGAGAAACGCTATGGAAGATAAAACGATGAACAATGAGGCAGATTTGAAGCGATTAGAGGATGGGTTTTATCGTGGTTATCAAGTCGATATTGACCATGGTAATCTTTCTCTGGCTGCACTTGAGATTTTATCTCGTGCATATCAAAACGCCTTGATGCGCTTTGGTCACTGTTATGTCTTTCGATTCCGGTTACGAATACCCAAAAAACAAAATCAGCAAGAGAAAACGCTAATCAACCAATGGTTCTACCGTCTGCGCCACTACCGAAAGGATGACAACCTTAACGTGATATGGAAAAGGGAGGTGAGTCAAACGGGTTGTATTAGCTACCGTATGACTCTTTTCCTTGATGCTTCAAGCTACCCTCCATTTGTCAATGAATTCAAGCTTAGAAAGCGACTGACGAAAGACATCAAAAACTCGTGGAGAAATACAACCAATGTTGATAAACGTAATATCAATGCCGTTTGTCTCTTTCTGAATCAACCACTTGTTGAGTTGAACAAAGTGCATGATGATTACCGTTACCAGCGTGGGTTGCTTTTCTATGTATTGAGCAGACAGGCCAGAGTCAACACAACGACTCATGATGAGAAAAGCACATTAGGTTCGTTTATCAGTAAATCTAAAAAGGCCAAGAAGAAAGCCGATTACGCTAATACTAAGGAGAGTTGCGATGGACAATAAGCTCTTTTTCTCCAGCGCTCGAACAGGGAACCCCAAGCGTGACAAATGGCAAACACCGCCCGCTGTATTTGAGAAGCTCAATGAAGAGTTTCATTTTACGCTTGATGCAACGGCTGAGCCTGAAACGGCACTGTGTGACCATTACTTCACGATGGATGATGATGCGCTCACTCAAGACTGGAGCAATCAAACGGTCTACTGCAATCCACCTTATTCCAAGCTCAAAGACTTTGCCAAGAAAGCACAAGAAGAAGCGAACAAAGGGGCAATCGTCGTCATGTTGGTTCCTGCTAGAACGGACACAAAAGCCTTCCATGACCATTTAAGTCATGGAGAGGTGCGTCTTATTAAGGGACGACTCAAGTTCTTACAGGATGGGAAGGAGCAAGATGCTGCGCCATTTCCAAGTATGGTATGTGTCATGGGAAAAGGGATAGAACACAAAATAGGAACCACCACTCAAGGCAATCTCAAGCTAGAGCCCAAGTAAGTCATTTTTTACATAGCGCCTTTATTTCATGAGAGATAACAACACGAGGAAATTCTCATGAGATTAGTTCGTTTAAAAGAAGTAATAGAAAGGGTTCAGTTGAGTAAATCGAGCATCTATAAAATGATGGCTAACGGGGAGTTCCCACACAACGTATCACTCGGTGAGAGAGCCTCTGCATGGGTAGAGCACGAACTGGATGAATGGATTGATAATCGAATGTAGTAATGACATAAGCCAGTAGTGAAAGCTGCTGGCTTTATGCCCTTTGGAAAGGAAGCTATCAAATTGTGATGGACAGTAGAGTGGAGACTTATCTACTCTGATTTTTTTAGGATGCATGGTAGAATTTCAGGATTATTTATCGTACTCAATATCAGCCCGTTAGCGTATACATAAACCTGACTCCCCCTTAATCAATATTCACTACATCAGGGGGGCTAAGCTGGCGCTGGCAATAGGATTAAACACAATGACAAGCTCCCAACAACGTAAAGACTTACACAATCAGATATGGAAAATTGCCAATGAGGTAAGAGGTTCCGTCGATGGTTGGGATTTCAAACAGTATGTTCTAGGTGCATTGTTCTATCGCTTTATTAGTGAAAACTTCACGAACTACATTGAAGGTGGAGACTCAAGTATCAACTACGCAGGCTTTGATGATGAAGCTCCACAAATTGAGTTGATTAAAGATGATGCCATCAAAACGAAAGGCTACTTTATCTACCCAAGCGAGCTCTTTTGCAATGTAGTAAAAAAAGCCAGTAAAAATGACAATCTCAATACTGACTTAGCAACAGTATTTTCAGCGATTGAAAGCTCTGCAAATGGGTATGCTTCAGAAGAAGACATTAAAGGTTTGTTTGCTGATTTTGATACGACAAGTAACCGCCTAGGTAACACAGTAATAGAAAAGAACACTCGTTTATTTGCTGTGTTAAAAGGGGTCGAGGATTTAAAACTTGGTGATTTCCAAGATAACCAAATTGATTTGTTTGGTGATGCTTACGAATTTCTAATCTCTAAATACGCAGCTAATGCGGGTAAGTCTGGAGGTGAGTTTTTTACCCCTCAGACCGTGTCGAATTTAATCGCCAAGCTTGCAATGCATAAGCAAGACAAAGTAAACAAGATCTACGATCCAGCAGCTGGTTCAGGATCTTTGCTATTACAAGCTAAAAAGCACTTTGATAATCACATCATTGAAGAGGGTTTTTTTGGTCAGGAGATCAACCACACTACGTACAACCTTGCTCGTATGAATATGTTCTTACACAACATCAACTACGATAAGTTTGATATTGCTTTAGGTAACACACTTACCAACCCACATTTTGGAGATGAGAAGCCATTTGATGCGATTGTTTCTAACCCACCGTACTCTGTGAAGTGGGTAGGGAGCGACGACCCTACACTTATTAACGATGAGCGTTTTGCTCCTGCGGGAATTTTAGCGCCAAAATCCAAAGCTGATTTTGCTTTTGTACTACACGCTTTAAATTACTTGTCACCTAAAGGTCGAGCGGCGATTGTTTGCTTTCCGGGTATTTTCTATCGTAGTGGTGCTGAAAAGAAAATTCGCAAGTATCTTGTGGATAACAACTACGTTGAAACAGTCATATCACTTGCCCCTAATCTGTTCTATGGCACATCCATTGCTGTGAATATCTTAGTGTTATCAAAAAGCAAAAAAGAAAATACCGTTCAATTTATTGATGCCAGCGGTGAAGGATTCTTTAACAAAGTAGGCAACAACAATGTTCTCACGAGTGAGCATATCGATAAAATCATGGAAACGTTCGATAGCAAACAGAATATTGAACACGTTGCTGAATCTATCGACCTTAGTGACATTGAAGATAATGAATACAACCTATCGGTAAGTGCTTATGTTGAGCCTAAAGACACTCGTGAAGTGGTTGATATCACGGAGCTCAATGAAGAATTAAAAACAACAGTAGAGAGCCTAAATAAACTCCGTACTGAGATTGATACGATTGTTGCTAAAATTGAGAGCTCGGAGAGTAATGCATGAGACACTTTAGTTTTATGGAAAAGTTACTTGATGGTATTGAAGTTGAATGGAAAGTGTTAAGTGAAGTTGGTGAGTTAGTACGAGGCAATGGTTTACCAAAAACTGATTTCACAGAATCAGGTGTTCCTGCGATACATTACGGACAAATTTATACTCATTATGGACTGTGTACTTCATCTACAATATCTTTTGTTTCAGAAAAGACCGCAGACAAATTAAAAAAGGTAAATAAGGGTGACGTGATTATCACAAACACCAGTGAAAACCTTGAGGATGTTGGTAAGTCAGTGGTGTACCTTGGTAATGAACAAGCAGTAACTGGTGGACACGCGACGATATTTAAACCTAACGAAATGATTCTAGGTAAGTATTTTGCTTATTACACTCAAACTAATGCATTTTCGAGTGAAAAACGAAAATATGCAAAGGGCGCAAAAGTAATCGATGTTTCAGCTAGTGACATGGCTAAGATCCAAGTTCCACTTCCACCAATACATATTCAAGTGGAGGTAGTTCGTATCTTAGATACATTTAGAGATCTAACTTCCGCTCTATCTAGTGAGCTTGCTATGCGTAAGAAGCAGTATAGTTACTATCGCGCTAAGCTGTTGAACTTTAATGATAGTGAAATAGAGTGGAAATCATTGAGTGAAGTTTCAGAATACTCAAAGAAAAGAATTAGTTTTGATCTGCTAGATACTGAAAATTATGTAAGTGTAGAAAACCTGCTTCAAAACTGCGCGGGAAAGGCTAAAGCTAATAGAGTTCCTACATCAGGTAACTTAACCCAATACAATAGTTGTGACATTTTAATAGGTAATATAAGACCTTATCTAAAAAAAATATGGTATGCAGACTCTCTAGGCGGGACTAACGGAGATGTGCTTGTAATATCGTCTACTGATGCAAGGATAAATAATAGATATCTATATCAACTTTTGGCAGATGATGGTTTCTTTGAATACAATATGCAACATGCTAAAGGGGCAAAAATGCCTCGAGGTAATAAAGCTAAAATAATGGATTATCGTATCCCAGTTCCATCGCTAGAAGAGCAAAAACGTATAGTGTCGATTCTAGATAAGTTCAATACTTTAATTCACTCAACAAGTGAGGGCTTACCAAAAGAGATTGAGCTACGCCAAAAGCAATATGAGTACTATCGTGACTTATTGTTAAGCTTCCCAAAACCTAGAGAAGCAGAGGTGTAAAATGAGTAAATCGTTAACTGATATAGCTCAAGAGCTCAAAGGTAAGAATAAAAAGCTTCAACTTATCTATGCCTTTAATGGTACAGGGAAGACTCGTTTATCAAGAGAATTTAAACATTTGCTAGCCCCTCAAGGTGATCATGATAGTGACGTCGGCGAATCTGATTTAGCTCAAAAGAAGTTCCTGTATTACAACGCTTTCACTGAAGATTTGTTCTACTGGGACAATGACTTGGCAGACAATGCTGAGCTAAAGCTAAAAATCCATCCGAACTCTTTTACCCAATGGGTGCTAGAGGAAGAAGGGAAAGAGAGTGATGTGATTGATAACTTTAAGCACTACTCGAACTCTAAAATCACACCTAAATTTAATGAAGACTTCGATGAAGTAAACTTTTCTCTAGCACTTGAAGATGGGACAAGTATTGATAATTTGAAGATATCCAAAGGAGAAGAGAGTAATTTCATTTGGAGCCTCTTTTACACCTTATTTAAACAGGTTATCAGTGAGCGCAATGAGCTAGACCCAGAGAATCGAAGTACGAACAAGTTTGATGAGCTGGAGTATATCTTTATTGATGATCCAGTTAGTTCTTTAGATGAAAACCACTTGATTGAGCTTGCCGTCGATCTTGCTAAACTAATCAAAAGTAGTGAAGACCAAAACCTTAGGTTCATCATCACAACGCATAACCCTCTTTTTTACAACGTGTTATGGAACGAATTTAGTCGAGCTCCTAAATACGTATTGAGAAAGTATGACGATGGGACATACGATTTAGAGACTCAAGAAAATGACTCACCATTTTCTTATCACTTGCTTCTAAAGCAAGAGTTAGAAAGAGCCGCTGAAACAGGACATATACACAAATATCACTTCAACTTTTTGCGCAATGTTCTTGAGAAGACTTCTACCTTTTTAGGTTACAAAGAATGGGGAGAGCTTTTGCCCCAAGATGAATCTGAGCTAGACGATAATAAGAAAAACCCTTATGCACGTGTGATTAACTTTTACAATCATGCGAAGCATTCCGGTGAAGAGATTGCTGAAGTTCAAGAGCAGCACAAACTTGTATTTAAGTTTCTAGTCGAAGAAGTGAAGAAGATATATCACGTTGAGCGTTAATGATGAGCAAAGGCCAAGCAATGGAAGAACACAACACAATAGCAGAGTCCAATAACTACATTATCCTAGAGCAGTACACGAGACGAGCAGAGTCAAGTGACGGTCATCAGACCGAGGCTGAGCTGGAGAATGAGTTTATTGCTGACTTAGTCAGCCAAGGCTACGAGTTTAGAAAAGACATCAACAATCCTAAGGCGATGCTTGATAACGTTCGAGTGCAACTTCAAGAGCTCAACAAGGTTAAGTTCTTAGACAGTGAGTGGCATCGATTTACAGAAGAGTACCTTGATAAGCCTAGTGATAACATTGTTGATAAAACTCGAAAGATCCACGATAACCACATCTATGACTTCGTTTTTGATAATGGTCGTATCCAAAACATTTACTTGTTTGACAAAAAGAAGGTGACTCGAAATAGACTTCAAGTCATCAAACAATTTGAGCAAGCTGGCTCACAAGCAAATCGCTATGATGTGACACTCTTGGTTAATGGTCTACCACTTGTTCAGGTTGAGCTAAAAAAACGTGGTGTCGCCATCCGTGAGGCTTTTAACCAAGTCCACCGTTACAGCAAAGAAAGCTTTAACTCAGAGAACTCGCTCTATAAGTATCTTCAAGTCTTTGTGATCTCCAATGGTACAGATACTCGCTATTTTGCCAATACGACTAAACGTAATAAAAACAGTTTTGATTTTACGATGAACTGGGCAGATTCAGATAACGAGTTGATTAAAGACTTGAAAGATGTAACGGCAACGTTCTTTCAGAAAAATACTTTGTTAAGAGTACTGCTTAATTACTCTGTCTTTGATTCCAGCGATACTTTGTTAATCATGCGCCCATACCAAATCGCAGCGACTGAACGCATCTTGTGGAAAATCACAGGTGCTTTCGAGCAGAAGAAATGGAGTAAACCAGAAAGTGGCGGCTACATTTGGCATACCACGGGTTCTGGTAAAACGCTAACTAGCTTTAAAGCTGCTCGTCTCGCTGAAGAGTTAGAGTTTGTTGATAAAGTATTCTTCGTGGTTGACCGAAAGGATTTGGACTACCAAACCATGAAAGAATATCAACGCTTCTCTCCAGATAGCGTAAATGGCTCAGAGAGCACCGCAGGATTAAAGCGTAACATTGATAAAGAAGACAACAAAATCATTGTTACCACGATTCAGAAACTCAATAACTTAATGAAAAATGAGCGTGACTTGTCCATTTATAGCAAGCATGTTGTTTTCATTTTTGATGAAGCGCACCGCTCTCAATTTGGTGAAGCGCAGAAGAACCTGAAGAAGAAATTTAAGAAGTTCTACCAATTTGGCTTTACAGGTACTCCAATCTTTCCAGACAACGCATTAGGCTCAGAAACTACTGCAAGTGTGTTTGGAAGAGAACTGCACACGTACTTGATTACGGATGCGATTCGTGACGAGAAGGTGCTGAAGTTTAAAGTTGATTACAACGATGTTCGTCCTAAGTTCAACGCTATCGAGAACGAGCAAGACGAGAAAAAGCTTACAGCAGCCGAAAATAAAAAAGCGCTACTACACCCTGAGCGTATTAAAGAAATAACGAACTACATTCTAAAAAACTTCAAACAGAAGACACACCGACTGCTTGCCAATGGTAAGGGCTTCAATGCGATGTTTGCAGTGAGCAGCGTTGATGCAGCGAAAGCTTACTATGAATCGTTCAAACAATTGCAAAAAGAGAATCACCGACCATTAAAGGTCGCGACTATTTTCTCGTTTGCCGCTAACGAAGAGCAGAGTTCTATTGGTGAAATTCTTGATGAGTCCTTTGAGCCTTCTGCGATGGATAGTAGTGCCAAAGAGTTTTTAACAACCGTCATTAATGACTATAACGCTCAATTCAAAACAAACTACAGTGTGGATAGTAAACAGTTCCAAAACTACTATCGTGATCTAGCATTACGAGTGCAAAACCAAGAGGTTGATTTACTGATCGTTGTTGGGATGTTTTTGACGGGTTTTGATGCTCCGCGACTTAATACTTTATTTGTCGATAAGAACTTACGTTATCACGGTCTAATTCAAGCATTCTCTCGTACTAACCGTATCTATGACGCTACTAAAACGTTTGGCAACATTGTTACCTTTAGAAACCTTGAAGAGGCGACTATTGATGCCATTAAAGTTTTTGGAGACAAGAACACAAAGAATGTGGTGTTAGAGAAAAGCTACCAAGAGTATATGGAAGGCTTTACTGATGTTCTGACAGGCAAAGCTAAACGTGGCTACTTAGAGGTTGTAGCGGAGCTACAAGAGCGGTTCCCTAACCCCGAAGACATTGTTAAAGAAAAAGAGAAAAGAGCCTTTACGAAGCTATTTGGAGAGTTTTTACGTCTTGAGAATGTCCTGCAAAACTATGATGAATTTGCCAGCCTGAAAGATCTACAAGAAATCGATGTCACCGATGATGCCGCTATTGAAGAATTTAAGACTGCTCATCATCTCAATGATGAAGACTTAGGGAAAATGCAAGCGGTTAGCGTACCGACAGAAAGAGCGTCTCAAGACTATCGCTCTACTTATAACGATATTCGGGACTGGATTAGAAAAGAAAAAGTTGCAAATGATCAAGATAAGTCCACGTTAGATTGGGGTGACATCACCTTTGAAGTCGATTTGTTAAAGTCTCAAGAAATTAACCTTGATTACATTCTTGAGTTGATTTTTGACCACAACAAGAAAACTAAAGATAAGGCAGCACTGGTTGAAGAGGTTCGTCGATTAATTCGAACCAGCCTTGGCAACCGTGCAAAAGAAAGCTTACTGGTCGATTTCATTAATCAAACTAACCTTGATGATATTTTGGATAAACCAAGCATTCTTGATGCGTTCTATGGCTTTGCCCAAAAAGAGCAAAAAAAAGAAGCAAATACTCTTATTGAAGGTGAAGGACTTAACCTTGAAGCAGCAAAACGCTATATCCTTACCTCTCTGAAACGTGAATACGCGAGTGAAAACGGCACTGAGCTCAATGATGCTTTACCAAAGATGAGTCCATTGCACCCTCAGTACCTCACTAAGAAGCAAACTGTGTTTGAAAAGGTTGCTGCTTTTGTCGAGAAGTTTAAAGGTATAGGCGGTCAGCTATAGTTAAACCTTACAAATAGTGGCAAATAAAATGGCGCAGCGAATAGCGCCATTTTTTATGCCGATTACTAAGGTTACTTTAATCAGATCTTTCAAAGTCCATAAAGTCACTTCACAGTAAAGGCTACTCATCGTTCTCACTCATGGGAAAATAAACTTCAACACCTTTACGTCAGTGCAATGCCTGTTGGTGACTTATTTCTCGTAAGGCTGGCTATGCTCCTTCTTAAAGTGTGATTAAACGAATGATGTATAGTTGAAGACAAATAAAAAAGGTCGCATTATAGATTGATTAATTGCAGTGCAAAGGATGGTTGCGCATTGTAAACGTCAACGCATATGAGAGGGACTTATGAGTAATGGTTCAAACTACGATGTAGAAGTAAATCAACAAGCGAATGAAGAAGCTTTACGCCAAGAAATGGCATTAGATGCAGCTATAGGTGTTGTTAACGGTAATAGTCGGGGCTCTTCTATAGAGGCTGCTAAAGAAAGAATAGCAGCCCAGCAAAGAGCATTTTCAATTGGAGCTTATGATGAAAATGAAAATAACGTAGTATCTTTTCATGACTCATCAATAGAAAGCCCCGCTATCCCAAAAGGCAAAAGTGCGAAAGTTAAAGCTATTGCTGAAGAGTTATTTGAACACTTTGAATAAACTGTACAGTGGTAGTCACATTCGCTTTAGCTAGTAGATCACCGCTTGAACATAGCGAGTGTAGACAGTACGACCAGATATAATATTTGCTCTTAGCAAAAAAGAAAATGGACGGATCTCTCTCTATTCTTATTTTGCTTCAGAGCTTTCAGGCACCGTAGCCTGAAGTACGATGGCATTTTTGATATCGTCATCCATTGACTTTGCCGAGACAACTAACTGTATCGGTGTTTTACTCCACTCTCCATATTGCAATGCTTTGATAAACTTTGAGTCCAGAGAATAGTCTTGAACTTTAGCTGTAAACTCATCTTTAGTCTCAATGTTCTTTAATCTAACTTTAAAGCTATCAGGATCTGATGAGTCAACAAGCAATATACGAAACAATGCATTAAAAGCTACATCAATAGACTTACGACGGGCGTTTTTACTAAGTTCAGCAGCCGTTTCACCTTCTAGATCAATGCCCTGAATCGTACTTTTACTGGACGTTCCAAGTTCTTTAATTAGGGCTGACTTAGAGTCTGTAGCGACGTTATTCAGTGCTGCGATCTGCACATTGTCAGCTAATGTCTGTGTTAATAAGCGAGTTCTTTCAGTTTCTTGTTCTGACATAAAACGTTGGTTAGTGAGCATTTCACGTGTTTCTTCGCTCTTAACTTCTGTTTCTCTAATCTGGCGACGACTCTCAAGGTATTGGGCATAACTAGCCTTGCCTGCCCAGATAAGCCCAAGACTTACTAGCGTAATAGCAAGTGTTGTAGGATCCATTTTATCAATTACCTTTGAACCTATATTGGTTAACAGAGATTGTAGGTCAATACTCGTAGTGGTGCTGCCTTTACCTACTTTTACTTGAATTTCGAGCTCTTGACGTTCTTGGTTAGTAAGGACATTTGTGTTTGGTGTCCCATATTTTACTAAACAATATGAACGGTTAATGCCTTTTTGAAGCTCCAGGAAACCTTTCATTAATGAAGGGGTAAGCGAGGAGTCAAATTTTTCACCAACTACATGAATGTTAAGAGATGGCCAGCCATCAAAGGTGACATTACAGTCTTCTACATTCACTTCTTTATCTACCACTTTACGCAGGTAATCAAACGCTTCCTCTTCGTTAGAGATAGTAAATTCCATATGCCAACCTATATAACATTCTTTTGTTATGCATTTAATCGCAATTAAGCAATAATAAGCAAGAGAAAGGTAAGGTTGATATTTAAAAGCGGCTTAAACTTCACAGAAAGTATTCAACGCTTTTATTTGTTCAATAATATAGGGAGTTTGTAATATCAACTCCCAACAAGGTTACAGATAAAGCAACCACAATAAAGACTTTGGAGTTGGCTCTGTCCGTAAATGGCTCTTTTTATTGAATGATGCTCAGTCTCATTTATTTATTGTAACAAGACATAGAATGTTGTATTCGAGACTTCGATGAAATCAACTAAAGCATAGCCCACTCACCGAATGGAACATGACGAGCTTTTCCCTTACTTCCTAACAGTACTTTCCTCACTTGCCAACCGTAGCGAATGTAATCACGATCAGATAGAAAGTAGCCATCTCCCGACCAATGGGCTTGTCTGTGTTCTAAGCTTTGATTTTTATCATGTAGAAATTGAGTATCTGAATGGTTCAAACAAGCCTTTCTTAGTTCAGGGAACAGGTTACGAGTATGTATTGACCAAGCTAGGATAATGGTTCTCACGGTTTTGGTCTGGTGATAACCAGCGTAAGAGTCACTGTTGTCAGAATCGTATTCAGTAAGGGTTGCAACAATCACTGCTTTCGCCCAATCAGGAACAACTAGGTTGTCTTGAAATTCCTGCTCTTTTTGACGGTGAAGCTCGAAGGCTTTTTGCTGCTCTATTCGTTTAAGCTCCTCTTGCTTTTGTTCTTCAGCCTCAGCGTTTGCTGTGGCTTCTTTTGCTTTATGCCGTGCAATCAATATTAGTTGTTGATCAAAGTGGTACTGCTTTAACTGTTCAACGATTTTCTGGTAGTGATTAGCTGGTGGTCGTTTTTCCAGTTGAGCTTTGTATTGCTCTCTTTCGTCATATTCAAGTATAGATAGGCAATGCTCAGCAAAGCCTTGGTCATTACCACCACAACCTAAATCAAGACGACACTCATAGATATCTTGATTAGAGAAATGGACACGTACATAAGTCTTATCGTAACCACCTACTGGATTGGTCAATGCAACAGACAAGGCCAGAGCTTCAAACTCAGCAAAAGGGTATTGGTGCTCTTTTTGAAACGAACGTGATTCAGAAGCCGTCACTTCTACAAACACAGGGATGATGTCATTTACTAGAGATTCCATTTTATTCTCCTTTGAATAAATTAGATTGGATATTCCCTAGAGTGATATAGGTGTGAAATTGTTTTGGATGGATAAAGCTTTAAACGGGTAACTATGCCGTTTAATTGGTCGAAGAGTTATCTTAGTAGAATTTATGGATGAGAATATAAATTGTTATCACTGGCGTAAGGTGTTTAACCTAGTTTTTACTCAGGGATAGAGGAATTGAAATTATTGAATAATTTAATGCCCCGTACCCTGAGCCGTACCTTTTTAGTTTTACTATATTATTTCAAGGTAGTTAAACCCTTATGCTTTAAGCTCTAAGAACACACCAGCTTCCATGTGGTGCGTGTAAGGGAACTGGTCAAACAGAGCAAAACGAGTGATGTCGTGCGTTTCGCTTAGGATGTCTAGGTTCTCTTTCAATGTTTCAGGGTTACAAGAGATGTACATGATACGCTCGTAGCCTTGAACCATCTTACAAGTATCAACATCCATACCTGAACGCGGTGGATCAACAAAGATAGTGTTGCAGTTGTAGCTCTTAAGATCGATGTTCGCTTGCTGTAGACGACGGAACTCACGCTTGCCTTCCATTGCTACAGTAAAATCTTCTGCAGACATACGGATGATCTGAACATTTTCAATGTTGTTCGCAGCGATGTTGTATTGCGCAGATTCTACTGACGGTTTCGCCAGTTCAGTTGCCAGTACACGCTCGAAGTTTTGTGCTAGCGCTAATGAGAAGTTACCGTTACCACAGTAAAGCTCAAGCAAGTCGCCTTTGCTGTCTTGAGTACAGTCGACAGCCCATTCCAACATTTTCTCTGCTACTTTGGCGTTTGGTTGAGTAAAGCTGTTCTCTACTTGCTGGTATGTATAGCTATCACCATTCACATCTAGCTTTTCAATGACGTAGTCGCGATCCAGTACGATTTTCATCTTACGCGCACGGCCAATCAGGTTTAGGTTAAAACCTTCATCGTTTAATTGCTGCTTAAGTGCTTTAGCATCTTGAATCCACTGTTCACCTAATTGACGGTGGTAAAGCAATGACACCAAAATTTCGCTGCTTAACGTAGAAAGGAAGTCTACTTGGAATAGCTTGTGGCGCAGAGAGTGGTTGTCCTTCATTGCATCTGTTAATAGAGGCATTAGGTCATTGATAAGACGGCTAGCTGCAGGGAACTGGTCTACGCGGTATTTTTCTTTAGTCTCTTGATTGAACATGACGTAATACATATCGTCACCTTCATGCCACACGCGGAACTCAGCACGCATGCGGTAGTGTTGTTCTGGAGATTCATACACTTCCAGTTCAGGCACATCATATTCTGAGAACATTTCTGTAAGACGCTCTGTCTTTTCTGCCAGTTGTTCTTGGTAGCGTTGCGGGTTTACATCTAAATTCGCCATGGTTATGCCTTTTGCTGTCGTGCTTTTAAATCAAGAGCGCAGATTTTATTCAATCACAGGCGCTTGTCCAGTGTTGAGCGCCATTCAATGTAAATCGACCATGAAAACTATAGCTTATAACTATCTTAGACTAGACAAATGATTCAGAGGTCAATACTATCTCCGGCAAGCTGGTGCCATTTAGATGTATAGATGGCTGAAGAGGGAATCTGGTGTGAATCCAGAACTGACGCGCAGCGGTAAAAGAGAACGAGTATTCATCAGACACTGCAAATAGCTTTTTGTGGGAAGTCGAATATCAGGTAACCATAAGGTTGTGCTCTTGAGTCCGAATACCTGCCAGCGGCTAAACCATGACATGTGGTTTGGTAGGAATTTACGCGATTTAGGATCACAACATGAACAAATCCCTTTTAGCGGTTGCTGTAGCATCGCTGCTTTCACCTATCTCCAATTTACACGCCCAACAAGCATCTGCCGACGAAACCATGGTGGTTACGGCTAACCGTTTTGAGCAAAGCACGGAAAGTGTTGTCGCTCAAGTTGAAGTAGTAACACGCCAAGATATCGATCGAATTCAAGCTAAGTCTCTAACAGATGTGTTTAGACGATTGACGGGTATTCAGGTTTCACAAAATGGAGGCCGAGGACAGCAAGCTTCGATCTTTGTTCGTGGTGCTAACTCTGATCAAGTGCTTGTTCTCATTGATGGTATTCGTTTTGCGCGAGCTGCAAAGGGTGGTGTCGATTTTAGCCAGTTACCAATTACATTCGTTGACCGAGTGGAATACGTTCGAGGAGCTCGTGCCGCTATGTATGGCTCAGAAGCTATCGGCGGTGTTATCAACATTATTACTGTTGCAAACTCTGACAATGAAAAAACGGCAGTTAGTGCAGGTTTAGGAAGCTTAGATTACCAAGAGCTGAGCTTTGTTAGTGGTACTAAGGTCGGTGAAAATGGTCACTTGAACGTATCTGTTGGTTACGATTCCGATGAGGGATACAACGTTCATCCATTACCAGGTGTTAATGATGGTGATCGCCATGGTTTTGAATCACGCAATGCTCTAATTGGTTATGTTCATAATTTTGATCAGCAATGGAGTGGCTTCGCGAATTTCCGTATGTTTGAAACCATTTCTCAGTACGATGGTTCATTTGGTACAGACCATTCTTACAAAGAAGCTGAAGTTCAAAATTCGACCTTTGCTACTGGTGTTAAATATAGTGGCAGTGAACTTAAGTCTGATTTCTTAGTTAACTATCAGAATCAAGATAACTGGAACTACGAACAGTCTTTAGGCAAGAACTCAGCGTCAGCAACATCTGATGAGCTTGAACAGCTAAATGTTCAATGGGTGAATTCATACAAACTAACGTCGTCACTGACTCTTAGTGGTGGTGTAGATTGGCGTGATGAGGCTTATATTGTTAAGCCTTCGAATACTGAATACGACAGAACGAATGTTGCGTACTTCGCTGCATTAAACGCAGATGCGGATAAAGTGTTCGGAGAACTGAGTCTTCGTGTTGATGACAATGAGCAGTTTGGTACAGAAACTACTTACAACACAGGGTTAGGCTATCGTTATGCTGAGTGGCTTGTTGTAAAAGCAGCTTATGGCACATCCTTCAAAGCACCTAACTTGTATCAACTATATAGCTACTACGGTAATGCACAGTTAGAAGCTGAAAAGGCAGATTCATTTGAACTGACTTTTGGTGGCTTAATCAAGGATGTTGATTGGTCGATTACTGGCTATGACACGAACGTCGAAGACTTAATTGATTACAACTACGCGACAAGTAAGTACTACAATACCGATGGCGAAAGCCAATTACGTGGTGTGGAAATGGTCGTTGGATTTGATACTAGCTTTATTAACCACCAAGTGAGCGCTAATTTCCAAGACCCAGAAGATCAATCTGGTGAGCAACTGATACGCCGAGCTAAGAAGATTTACAAGTATAATGCAGTGGCTAGTTTCGATGATGTTGATGTTTCATTAGGTTTCCAATATGTAGGTGAGAGACCGGACTTCTCTGAAGATCTCGCAGCGTATAGCTTGTTTGATGTTTCAGTGAACTACTATGCGAATGAAAACCTTACTTTAAATGGTCGAGTGGATAACTTAACTGACGAAGAGTACGAGACTGCTGGTGGATACCCATCACCAGAGCGTACATATTACGTGAATGCTACTTACCAATTCTAATTATCACCTAAACCGCCTTCGGGCGGTTTTTTCTTATTGGGTATATCAATGAAAAAGAAAGTCGTCATAAGTTGGTCATCAGGTAAAAGACTCTACCCTAACCCTAGAGCGTTTGCTTGAGAGTGCTGAGTATGAAGTTGTTGCTCTTTATACTACCTATGTTGGAGATGAAGTCCCTTTCCAGGTAACTCCTATTGATGTCGTTGCCATGCAGGCACAATTAATCGGTTTGCCACTCATCACCATAGAGCTTCCTGAAGTGTTCCCGAGCAATGAGATTTACCAAAGTACGATTGTCTCAGCATTGGAAGGGTCTTGCTTATCAATTGATGCGGTCGCATTTGGCGATATGTTTTGCAATGGCATTGCCGACTATAGAAAAAGCTATATAGAACCGGCTGGCTGGTAGTGTGTGTTTCCACTAATGGGAGAGAGTAGCCAAACTCTGGCTCAAGAAATCATAAATAGAGGAATCGAAACCTTTCTCGTCACAGTTGATAGCGATGCATTAGACATGAGCTATTGCGGGAAAGAATACACGCCTGAACTAATAGACAGTTTGCCAAGTCACGTCGACCCATGTGGAGAAGATGGTGAGTTCCATACCTTAGTCACGTCAGCGCCATGCTTTAAAGGTAAGCTTAAGATAGAGCTAGAAAATGTAGAGCAGGGTGAGCGCTTTGGGCATCAACGCTACCGAGCTTGCATTATGTAGAGTGATGATTGGCGAAAACTAGGTGAAGGGGTATCATTGCTGCGGAACTTATTACAGGTAATGGTTGTGTCGGAAAGCATACAAAAAAACATATTGGTCTTTGATTCTGGAATTGGCGGTCTGTCTGTATATAAAGAGATAAGCCAGTTACTACCCAATCACAACTATATCTATGTATTCGATAACGAGGCTTACCCTTATGGTGAGCTCGATCAGCAAGTCCTCATTCAGCGAGTCCAAAGTATCGTCGCCAGTTTTGTGGCGAGTCACGCTATTGATATCGTGGTGATAGCTTGTAATACGGCCAGTACGATAGTCCTGCCGACACTTCGCGCTAATAACCTTATCCCTATTGTCGGCGTAGTCCCGGCAATCAAACCTGCTTCGTTACTGGCTAATAAAGCGGTTGGCCTTATTGCGACTCCCGCGACGATTACTCGTGAATACACACACGAGCTCATCAAAAACTTCTCGAGTAATAAAAGAGTAGAGCTGTTGGGTTCTACTCGGCTGGTGGATATGGCCGAAGATAAACTCAGAGGCGAGGAGATTAGCCTTGAAGAGTTACAGCAAATCCTTCAGCCGATGATCAACACAATTGATGTGGCTGTATTAGGATGTACTCATTTCCCATTGATCAAATCAGAGATTCAACAAGTACTAGGTGAAAGTGTAGTGCTGATAGATTCTGGTAAAGCGATAGCTAAGCGGGTTCAAGATTTGTTGGGTTTGGAAAGCGTTAATAAAGAAGGGGGAGTACGTGAAGTTTTTTGTAGTGCACTTCCTAAAAAAGAAAGTGCACTAAATAGTATGTTAAAGCAGTTAGGGTTTAGCTCAGTTCAGATTCGTCCGCTTCAGGATGTTTAGGATCATTTGCAACACGTACTTTTAAAGTGCGTTGCATGTAATCTTTATCGTTAAGTGCAGAGATTGCATGATTCACATCATTACTTGCCATAACAACAAATCCAAAGCCTCTTCTTTTACCAGTACGTTTGTCTTTCATTAAACGTACTGCAAATACTTCACCATGCTCTGAGAATAATTCACGTACATGTGATTCGTTCGCTTTGTATGGAAGGTTACCCACATAAAGTGTTTTGGTTGAAGCCTTAGGTTCTGAATCTGATTTTGAGTAGGTGCTTGAAAAGTTAACAACAAAAGCGGAAGCCAAGACACCAAGGATAAAGGTAATTGCAGGCGATATATCTACCTGAGAGAAAACAATGCCGCCTAATACAGCCAGTGCGACAATTAACAACATCGATTTTTTTGAGTTCATATCGGAATACTACATATTAATAAACGAAATAGACGCATCTACCATTAACAAAATAGACACATGAATCTTACGTTCATGGCTTCCATTTTTCCAATGTATTGCTGTGATACGTCTCAAATGTTTAGTTTTTATTCGAAAAATGCGGATCTGGTGGCTTTTTAGGCGAACAAAACTTTTATTTCAAAAAGCCCTTGTGCTCCATCTCAATCTCTCTATAATGCCGCCTCACCGACACGGAGTGAGACGAAAGTCACACAGCGAAATCGGTAGAGAAAAAGAGTTTGAAAATAACCCTTGACTCTCAAAGTGGTGCAGGTATAGTACGCACCCCTAGCGACTGAGATGTGAATCACAAAACGCTAGCGCTCTTTAACAATTTAAACCTATCAATCTGTGTGGGCACTCGTTGATGAATATCAAAACGTTTTATCGTTAGATAAAACAGATTCTTCGGAATCAAAATTGATTTCAATGAACTGAGTGACCAATACGAATAACTACTTTCTCTTGTAGAAAGAAGGTATTTGGCACAGTCAATTC
>NZ_JBFRPK010000085.1:0-944 GCF_041471965.1 Vibrio sp. 10N.261.51.A3 | reverse complement strand
CTGTCTCTTGATCACAAGTCTGGTTAATCAAGAGACTTAGCGAGTTCATACCCTTCAAGGATGGTTTGTAACCTAAACCATCCTTGCCATAACGTCTTTATAGAAGCGCGCCCCGTTCGCTTGGTATTCTTCCAACCACCTAACCGAGCAATACCGTTGTAAGCCCATGATATATTAGGCGCTTCTTTCGGTAGTTCTTTCTTCTCCAACTTGAGCCACATTAACTTCCACGCTTTGCCTCTTAATACCCGCTCACAGCTGGTCTTAGATAACTCGTCTGATTCATTCATAAACCTCAACTGGAGTAACCGAGTCGCGATAAAAGCCAAAATAACGCTGAGCCTCTCTAAGTTGTCCTTACTTTGCATTCTCAGTTGCTCAACCTCTGTCCCTTCACTTTTCCAGACTTTATGAAAATCTTCTATCAGCCAGCGCCGCTCATAATAACTGACGATTTTGAGTGCCTCTTCCTTGCTCGTTATCGGCTCAGAAGTCAGTAAGTGCCATACGAGCTTATCGCTACTCTCTCCTTGTTCTATACATCCCACGTAGTAAAGCGGAATGTTATCGAACTCTTTCTTGTTAGCAGGAGACTTGAGTGTCACGGGGGCATATTTGATATCTAAATGAGCCTTGCGAGCTTTACGCCCCCCTTTTTGCGGTATTTCGAGCACTTTCTCTCCGGCTGATAACAGGGTAGAGGCATAGCTATAAAGACGATTATCATGCTCTTCAATACAGCGGCTTTGCATTGAGCGAACGATGAACCTTTGTTGTTGCTCTCGCTTGTAAGTGAGGTATTCAAATAGGTCGGCTTCTCTATCGCACACAGAAATGACATCCGAAATTTTATCGCCAAGTCGCTCAGCGACATGGCGAGAGGCTTGTTCCCACTTATAACTTTCTTTCTCTTTGTATGGTCGAGTCGCATGCTGGTGCCTTTG